>NZ_JALCYX010000018.1:0-79843 GCF_022690695.1 Anaeromyxobacter sp. SG17 | reverse complement strand
CGACGGCGGCGAGGAGCACGACCGCGAGCGCCGCGGACCTCGCCGGGCGCGCGCGGAGCGCGGCGAGGTCGGCCGCGATCGCGGCGGCGGGGCCGGCCGGGCAGGCGCGCCAGGCCGCCGCGAGGAGCGCGACGGCCGTGAGCCACGAGGCCACGCAGAGCAGGCACCACGCGCCGATGGCGGCCTCGCTCACGATCGCGAGCGCGATCGACGCCGCGACCGCGGTCGCCGCCACGCCGAACAGGAGCCCCCGGGCGAGGGGGCGACCGCGCCGCGCGTGGACGAGCGCCCGAGCGGCGAGCCCGGCGGCGAGGCCGTAGCCCAGGACGCCCCAGGCCGCGACGGGCAGCCCGAGGAACACGGAGAACCGGCTCAACGCCACGCGATCGCAGTTCACGACGTCGTTGATGGCGCAGAAGCTGGAGTACCCCGCGTGCGCGCGAGCGTGCAGGCGCGCGAGGAGGGCAGCCAGGGCCACGCCCAGCAGGGCGAGCCCGAGCGCCGCCACGAGCGGCCTGGCGGGCGAACGACGGTCGGGCGGGACGCCGCCGGGGCGCCGCGACGTCTTCTGACGTGCTCTCTTCATGGACGGTGAGGGTAAGCGGTCGCGGTGAGGGCCGAGAGGGTGACGTGTTCCCGGAGAAGCGTCGTGCGCGCGGCTGCACGCGCTGGATGCACGGCAGGCGCTGCCCCGGCGATCAGTCGATCGAGCAAGGCTTCACCTCGACGCACGGCGGCGGCTTCGACGCGGTCTGCGAGCGAGCCGGCGCCGCTCCGTCTCTCTTTGCTGGCTCCTCCGTCCGCGGGCGAGGGCGCAGGTCGGTGGCGCGGCGCGCGTCCGGCCGGGGGCGCTCGCCGCTCGCGGCGCGGGGCGCGGCGCCGCCGGCGGTCGCGGGCGCCGGAGGCGCCTTCGGCGCGGGCTCGTCCGCGAGCGCCGGGGCGGCGAGCAGGGCGGCGAGGGTCAGGATCAGGGCGCGGGTCATGGAACCTCCAGCTCCTGTGCATAGCACGGGCGGGCGCGGGGTCGTCCGGGATTGACCGCCGGGGGCCGCGCCGTCATGAGAGCAGGCATGTGCGAGCACCTGAGCAGCCTCCAGCGACCGAGGTCGCACGCCCTGACGCCGAGCTCGCTCGGCTGCGAGGAGTGCCTCCAGAGCGGCGACGCGTGGGTCCAGCTGCGGCTGTGCATGACCTGCGGCCACGTGGGGTGCTGCGACAGCTCACCGAACAAGCACGCCACCCGCCACTTCCACGCGACGAGGCATCCGGTCGCGAAGGCGTTCGAGCCGGGAGAGGACTGGGCGTGGTGCTACGTGGACGAGGAGCTGGTCGAGGCGATCCCCGCGTTCCCCGCGGAGTCGCCGCGAACGCACTACGCCGCTCACCCCCGCGGCTTCCCCTCTCCGTAGCCGCCCGCGGTCTGGACGCCGATCACCGCCTTGCGGTGGAACTCCGGCACGGTCAGCGCGCCCGCGTACGTGAAGGCGGACTGCACGCCGGTGATCACGTCGACGAGGATCGCGCCGACGCTCTCGCGCCCCTCGCGGATGTAGATCCGCGACGTCGAGATCCCCTCGCGGAAGAAGCCCTTCTTCGCGCGCTCGAACGCGTCGAGCCCCGCGGAGCGATCGCTCACCGCCCGGGCGCTGGCCATCCCGTAGTTCTCCTTGTACGGGCGCCCCTCGCGATCCTCCTTCACGTCGCCCGGGCTCTCGTAGGTGCCGGAGAGCGCGGTGCCGATCATGACGCGGGAGGCGCCGGCGGCGAGGTAGAGGGCCACGTCGCGCGGATCGCGCACGCCGCCGTCGGCCCACACGTGTCGCCCGCGCCGGTGAGCCTCGCGGGCGCACGCGAGCACCGACGAGAACGTCGGCCGGCCGGCCCCGGTCTGCATGCGGGTCGTGCACATGGCACCCGGCCCGACGTTCACCTTCACGATGTCGGCGCCCGCGTCGAGGAGGGCGCGGGTGCCCTCGGGGGTGCACACGTTGCCGGCCACGAGCGGCAGCGCGCCGATGGCGCGGCGCACCTCGCGGATCGCCTCGATCATGCGGCGCTGGTGCCCGTGCGCGGTGTCGAGCACGATCGCGGCGACGCCGAGCTCGGCGAGGGCGGCGGCCGCCGCGGCGGCGCCGGCCGAGATCCCGACGGCGGCGGCGACCATGAGCCTGCCCCGCGCGTCGAGCGCGGGCTCGAGCAGCTCCAGCCGCACAGCGTCGTCGCGCGTCAGCACGCCGGCCAGCCGGCCCTCGGCGTCGAGGACCGGCGCGGCCTTCACGCGCTGATCCTCCATGAGCAGGAAGGCGTCCCGGTTCGGGGTGCCGGCCGGGAGGGTCACGAGGCGCGACGACATGAGCGAGCCGACGGGCGAGTACTGGTCCCGGTCGCGCAGGTCGGCGTGCGTGACGATGCCGAGCGGCCGGCGCTCGTCGTCGACCACGACCACCATGTCGTGCGCGCGCTTGCGGATGATGCCGAGGACGTCGCGCAGCGTGGCGCGCGGCGACACGGCGAGCGGGGTGTCGTAGCGCGGGTCGGCGGCCTTGATGTGCCGGATGATGCGCGAAGCCGTCTCCAGGTCCATGTCCTGGGGCAGGACGCCGAGGCCGCCGAGGCGAGCCATGGTCTCGGCCATCCGCTTGCCGGTGACCGCGTTCATGTTCGCGGACACGACCGGGTGCGCGCCCCCGGAGAAGTCCACGGGGCGCAGGTCCACGTCGAGGCGCGAGCCGCCGTCGAAGTAGTCGGGGACGAGGAAGACGTCGTCGAGGGAGAGCTCGAGGGCCTCGTCGTGCTCGGGATGGAGGAAGCGCATGACCAGGCGATAAGCGAACGGGGGTCGCAAGGGAAGGAAAACGCTCAGAGCGTCTCCAGCACCTCCCGCGCCGCGCGCTCGCCGCTCCGGAGCGCCCCCTCGACGGTGCCGGCCAGCCCGGCGGCGGTGGCCTCGCCTGCGAAGAACAGCGTCCCCTCGACGCTGCGCGCGAGCGCGGCGGACGCGCCGTCCGAGCCGACCGGGAAGACCGCGTAGCCCCCGCGCGCGAACGGGTCGCGCGTCCAGTCGGCGATCGCCGCGCCGTCGAGCAGGTCCTCGAGCTCGGCCGGCGGCAGGCCCAGGCCGTGCGAGGCGGACCGGATCGCCGCCCGCAAGACGTCCTGCTCCCGCTTCCCCGCGAGGCGGGCCGCGCCCGGTCCTCCCGCCCAGCCGACCAGCACCGGCGCGTCCACGGGCGCGAGCGTCCAGAAGACCGGCACGGCGGCGCCGGGGACGTGCAGGAACACGAGGCGCCGGCCTCCCCACGGCGCGCGCCGGAACCGCAGCAGGACCTTCACGACCGGCCCCATCGCGAGGGCCCTCGCGGCGCTTTGCTTCTCGGGCAGCGCAGGGACGAACCGGACCGCGCCGTCGCGCAGGATCGACAGCGGCAGGGTCACGATGGCGTGACTCCCCGTGATCGGCGCGAGCCGGCCTCCGGCGCGACCGCGCGCCCGGAGCCGCACCTCCCGGCGACCCCACCCGACCTCCTCGACGACGGTGCCGAGGCGGAGCACGCCGCCGCGAAGCGCTCGCGCCAGCGGGGAGAGGATCCTCGCGTAGCCTCCGTCGATCCGCGCGGCGGTGTCGCCGCCGAGCTCCTCCATCCCGCGGCTCAACCGCGCGAGGGCGAGGGACGACGCGGTGCGCGGATCGGCGAGGTAGAACCCGCGCACGAGCTCCCGGGCCAGGGGGATCGCCTCCCGCGACCGTCGCAGGGCGGAGCGGCGTCGGAGCAGGGCTCCGATGCTCTCGTCGTCCCGGGTGCCGAGCGCGAGGAGCTCCTGCGCGCGCGCGTACGCGGCCGTGATCCCGGCGAGCCGACTCCCTCGCGGGCGCTGGTGCCGGTCCGGCACCTCGCGGATGGCGGCCCGAGCGCGGCGCGCGAGCGCGAGCGTCCGGTCCGGGTGGCCGTGCACGAACTCGGCGCCGTGCTCGAGAGAAAGGCCCAGCACCGGGTCGAGGCGCGTGTCGATGCGCCCGCCATACCGATCGCGCGCCTCGACGAGCGTCACCGCCACCCCGCGGTCGCGGAGCAGCGCGGCCGCCGCGAGCCCGGCCGCGCCGGCTCCCACGACGATGACGTGCGGTGCGCGTCTGGCCGCCATTTCTGCACGGACAGGCTACGTCTCCCCGCCTTCCCCCGCGCCTGCCCGGCCGGAGAGCCGTCCGCGCGCCGGGGCTCGTGCCGGTTCGGTCACAGCCCGGCGCCAGGCTCGTCCGCGCCCTTCGGCATGCGGTCGCCGCCCACGCCCGTGTCGTCGTCGGCCGCCCGTCGAGCGGGCATCCTCTCATCGGGAGCGTCGCGCCGAGGAGCCGGTACGTCCTCCGTCGTGCGGGCGGGCTTCACGGGAGCGCTCGTCTGAGTGCGCGGCCGCTCTCCACCTTCGTTCGGCATGTGGCACCTCCGCGCATGACGATGAGGACGGCGCCCGGCGTGAGCGAGCCCGCGGGAACGCCTTCAACGCGTCGGCGGACGTCGCTGCGGCAGAGCCCGTCTTGCGGCAGGGCGTCCCTCCAGGGGTGCTCCCGGCGGTCGGCAGACCATTCAAGGAGCTGCCAAGGAGTGCGATGAATCGCCCCGCATTTCCATAGGTTGACGTTCCGTGACCACGCCGGTGGGTGAAATCCCCCGGGTGAAATCACGCAGGGTAAGACCACACCCGTGCGACCCCGCCACACACGCCGCCGGTCGCGGATCGCCGCTTGTGGCCCTGGCAGAAAACGCCCGACCGCCGGGCCGGCTGCGGCGGAGGGACGGGCGCGCTCAAGGGCACGGGATCACTCGGCGCGCACGACACGTCGCCGCGCGGCTCGACCTCGCGGGGCTCCCATGCCGCCGTGACGACGTTACGCGGTACACGGTGAGTGCGGGCGATCAGCGAGCGAGCGGCCCGGCTCTCGCACGTGCACCGCGGGCACCGCCGGCCGTGTGACCGGCGGTGTCTCTGGAATCGACTCTTCACGTTAAGTAATTGGGGGGAATCCCTTCATGGATGCGACGAAGCATCGCGTGCTCTCGCTGGTGATGGTCCTCGCGCTCGCCGGCTGCTCCGGTGGCTCGAACGGCAAGGACGGCAGGGACGGGCTGAACGGCCAGGACGGCGCGGCGGGACCAGTGGGGCCGAGCGGCCAGGACGGCGCGGACGGCAGGTCGACGGGTGGGGTGATGGGCAAGCTGACGTTCAAGGTCGCGGGGAAGGAGTATCCGGCGACGAACGTCACGGTGACGAGCATTCCGGACTGGTGCGGGACCGCCACGTCCGACGCGAACGGCGAGTACGAGCTCGGCTCGGGCTGCGCCATCGGCGTCTACACCATCGTCTTCTCGGGCAACGGCTTCAAGACGCTCGAGGTGCCGAACATCTCGATCGCCGCGGGCAAGGAGTACATCCTGAACCGCGAGCTCACCGCGATCTCCCCGCTCGTCCTCAAGGCCGCGAAGCCGCCGAACCCGGCCGGCTTCGAGCGCGAGGTCACCCTCGGCGTCACGGTCACCGGCGGCACGCCGCCCTACGCGTACAAGTGGACGCCGCGGACCACGAACCCGACGGCGGTCACGCTGTCCGCGAATGACGTCGAGGCCCCGACCTTCACGACGGGCGCCCTCGCCGACATCGTCGCCGCCGACAAGAAGGTGATCGGGTTCGGTCCGTCGCTCGACGAGGAAGGGAAGCCCTTCCGCCCCGAGTTCCTGGGCGTCAGCAACCGGCAGCTCACGGAGATGACGTACAACTTCGACGTCGTCGTCACCGACCAGATGGGCTTCGAGGGCAAGGTCACCGTCGCGGTCGTCCCGGCGACGCTCGCCCAGGCCAATGGCTCCATCCCGACGGGCACCCTCGTCATCGCCAGCATCCCCGGCAACGCCGCCGCGCTCGTCTTCACCGAGAAGCCGATCGCCTCGAGCGCCGTGCTGAACGACGCCGACACCGCGTTCCCCTGGTTCATCGCGGACGCCCCGGGCGTCTACCGGTTCGACGGGCTCCGCGTCGCCGTCTCGAACTACGTCAGCTCGAACCCGAGCTGCGGCGGCTGCCACGAGTACCTCATGTCCGCCGAGAAGCAGGCGGCCATGGCGCTCAAGTTCAAGAAGTGGAGCAACTCGGCGCACGGGAACCACTTCTTCAAGTACATGGAGTACGACGCGAACGGCCAGCTGGTCTGGAAGACCGGCCCCGACGGCAAGCCCATCCCGGCGCCCACGGCGAACCCGACCGTCTTCTGGACCGAGCCCGGCGCGATGACGACGTTCGAGTACGGCATGACGGGCGCCGAGGGCACGCACTACGGCGAGAACTGCGTGGCGTGCCACACGACCGGCTACAACGCGGCGCTCCAGAACGACGGCTTCGACGACGTCGCCAAGGCCGCGGGCTGGACCTTCCCCGACCTCTCCAAGTACCTCACCGGCCTCACCGGCACTCCCCCCGACCTCGTCACGACGGAGCCGCAGTACGGCGCCTGGGACCTCGTCCCCGCGGACGCCAAGGCCTACGCCGGCATGCAGTGCGAGAGCTGCCACGGTCCGCTCGGCCGCCACGCCGCGAACGGCGGCTCGAAGCCGGCGGGCGAGTACGGCGTCGCCGCGTGCGCCGTGTGCCACGACCGTCCCACGAACCATGACCGCGTCGCGCTCTGGCGCCGCTCCGGCCACGCGAACACCGGCCTCGCCTTCGGCGAGTCGACCGGGGCCCGCGCCAACTCCAGCTGCGCGCGCTGCCACTCGGCGCAGGGCTTCGTGAAGTACGCCGCGAACACGCTGCAGGACTCGGTCGACAGCGGCGCCACGAAGGAGAACGTCGAGCCGCAGACCTGCGCCGCGTGCCACGACTCGCACTCCACCACCGTCCGCATCGACGGCAAGGCCCCCGTCTACGTCGCCGCCGGCTTCACCGTCTCCGGCGCCGGCACCGGCGCGCTCTGCATGACCTGCCACAACGGCCGCCGCGGTCTCAGGGGCGACGCCGTCCCGATGACGGGCTTCGCGACGCCGCACGCGCCGACCCAGACCGAGGTGCTGATGGGCATGAACGCGTACTTCATCGGCGACGCCAACGGCTACAAGGTCTCCGGCCACGCCGCCGTGTCCGAGACCTGCGTCGGCTGCCACATGAAGACCGCCGTCGAGGGCCTCCGCTACACGATCACGAACCACACGTTCGGCTTCACGAACGACGCGGGCTTCGACGCGGCGAAGTCGATCTGCAAGGAGTGCCACGGCGAAGAGGTGAACGGCGAGGCCATCGAGACGGCGTACGCGAACGCGCGCGCCCAGGTCATCGCGCAGCTCAGCGCGACCCTCGAGGCCGCGGTGGCCGGCACCGCCGGGTTCACCGTCACGCCCGCGGGCGCGGGCCACGGAGCCCCTGAGGGCACGCCGCTCGTCCTCGCGCTCACGAACATCGCGAGCATCGACGTGGAGGGCACGACCATCGTGTTCAACCTCGTCGCGGCGGTGGACGTCACGTTCCCGTCGGGAACGGTCTCGACCAAGACGGTCCGCGCCTCGGCCGGGAAGGTCATGGACGCGACGGGCGCGTTCGCGCTCGCCGGCGTGGACGGCGTCCTCTCGCGGTCGCTGTGGAACCTCGGCCTCGTGAACGACGGCTCGAACGCCATCCACAACCCGACGTTCGTGTTCGAGGTGCTGCAGGCGACGGACGAGGCGCTGAAGGCGGCGACGCCGGCGGCGGCCTGCGCGGCGACCTGCCTGTAGGCGACGCCCGCTCCCGGCGCGCTCCGCCGCGCCGGGAGCGTCGCTCCTGAAGCTCCGGGCCCGCGCCCGCCGGTCCACCGCGACCGGCGAGCCCGGGCCCGGCTCGGCGACGGCATCGCGCGTCTCGCGACGGCTCGACGCAAGCGACGGGCGCCATCAGCTCCGCGGCTCCTCGCGATCGTCCCGGTACAGCTCGTACGCCGCGGTGTACTCCATGACGCGCGCGACGTCGGCGATGAAGCTCTCCGGATACCCGGCGCGGCGGAGCAGATGGAAGCCCATCTCCATCCCCGACGTGATCCCCCCCGCGGTGATGATCCGTCCGGCGTCGACGACGCGGGCGCGGCTCGGCTTGCACGCCGGCGCGATCCGCGCGAGCCGCTCGAGCGGCACGAGGCCCGGCGGCGTCGCCTCGGCGCGGTCCGGCTCCTTGCGGTTCGTCGCGGGGAGGCCGTCGAGCAGGCCCATCGCGCCGTAGATCCAGGAGCCCGTGCAGACGGAGACGAGGAGCGTCTCCTGGGGCTGGCTGCGGATGAACTCGTGGAGGCGCCGGTTGTGCAGCTCCTGCCTCGTGCCGTAGCCCCCCGGGATCAGGAATGCGTCCATCGCAGGGCGGTCCGAGAAGCCGTAGTTCGGCAGGACCGTGAAGCCGGCCTGGGCCTGCACCGGGCGCATCGCGTCCGCGACCAGGAACGCGTCCAGCTCCGGATCGTACCGGCGCGCCACCGAGAAGACGCCGTGCGGAGCGGCGAAGTCGACGATCTCGGCGTCCTTGAAGACGTAGATGCCCAGGCGGAACCCCGGGCGAGTCGGGGCCATGTCGTACCTCCTCGTCGAGCTCTCCTCACCGATGCACGGCGCGCGCTGCCGTGTCGGGGCCTCGGCGGGGCGCGTCGCGCTCCGCTCGGGCGACGCGCCGCTCGGTCGTGCGGCCCGCGCGCGGGCGTCCGCCGAGCCCATCTGGGCCGCGCCGAGACGGCTGACGTACCGGTAAGCAGGTCTGCCGCGTCCCTGTTGCCGCGGCGCTTCGCGCTCAGGCCGGGCGCGTTCGCGGCAGCCGCCCGGCGCCGGACCGCGCGGCGAGCCGCACCACCGCCTTCTTCGCCTCCATCACCCACAGCACGGAGCTCGCGACGGCGACGCAGAGGAGCCAGTCCTTCGCGTCGAGCGCGACGGTCCGGAACGGACGCTGGAGGAACGGGGCGTGGACCACGGCGACCTGCAGGCCCGCCGAGATCGCCACCGCGAGCCAGAGCCAGCGGTTGGCGAAGGCCCGGTGGAAGGCGCTGCGGGCCACGAAGCGGGCGTTGAAGGCGTTGAACAGCTGGAACAGGACGAGGGTGGTGAACGCCAGGGTCTGGGCACGGCGGAGGCCCTGCCCCGGCGCCGAGGCGCCGCCGCCGAGGAGCCCGCCGGGCAAGGCGAGGTCCATCACCGCGAGCGTCCCGGCGGCCATGACCACGCCGACCAGGATGAGATCGAGCCAGGTCCGTGCGTCGATCACCCGGCTCCGGGGGTCGCGCGGCGGCTCGAGCATGACGTCACGGTCCGGGGGCTCGACCCCGAGCGCCAGCGCCGGGCCCGAGTCGGTCAAGAGGTTGATCCAGAGGATCTGGGTCGCGAGCAGCGGGACGACGACCGCCGAGCCCTCCTCGGGCGCGAGGCCGACGACCCCGGCGAGCAGCACGCCCAGGAGCATGACGAGCACCTCGCCGATGTTCGACGAGAGCAGGTAGCGCAGGAAGCGCTGGATGTTGGCGAAGATCGAGCGGCCCTCCTCGACGGCGGCGACGATGGAGGCGAAGTTGTCGTCGGTGAGGATCATGTCGGCGGCGCCCTTCGCGACGTCGGTCCCGGTGATGCCCATCGCCACGCCGATGTCCGCCGCCTTCAGCGCCGGGGCGTCGTTCACGCCATCGCCGGTCATGGCGATGATCTCGCCGTTCGCGCGCAGCGCCCGGACGATCCGCAGCTTGTGCTCGGCGGACACCCGGGCGTAGACGGAGACGTCGCGGACGGCCTCGCGCAGCGCCTCGTCGTCCATGCGCTGGAGCTCGGCGCCGGTCAGCGCCCTGGCGCCGGAGGCGGCGATGCCCAGCTCGGCGGAGATGGCCGCCGCGGTGATCGGGTGGTCGCCGGTGATCATCACGGGCCGGACGCCTGCGCCCTGCGCCTGCGCGACCGAGGCGCGGGCCTCCGGGCGCGGCGGGTCGATCATGCCGACCACCCCGAGGAACACGAGCTCCTGCTCGACCTCGTCCGTCAGCTCGCCGGTGACCGCGTCCCGGCCAAGCGTGCGGTAGGCGACGCCCAGCGTCCGCAGCGCGGACGCGGCGAGCCTGTCGACGGCGCGCGAGAGCTCCGCGCGGCGCTCCTCGCCGAGCGCCCTCGTCCCCTGGCCGACCCGCTCCTGCGTACAGCGCGCGAGCAGGATGTCGGGCGCCCCCTTCGCGAACACGAGCACCCGCTCCTGCTCGGCGTCCGCGTGGGCGGTGCTCATCATCTTGCGGTCCGAGGAGAACGGCACCTCGCCGACGCGCGGGTAGCGCGCCTCGAGCTCCTCCGCGGCGAGCCCCACCTTCCTCGCGGCGACGAGGAGCGCGCCCTCGGTCGGATCGCCCTGGATCGTGAAGCGGCCGTCCTGCTCGACGAGCGTGGCGTTGCTCGCGAGCCGCCCGGCGCCGAGCGTCTTCTCCACCTCCTCCAGCAGCGCGGGGTCCTCCACCGGCGCGCCGTCCCTCCGCACCTCGCCGGTGGGATCGTAGCCCGTCCCGCTCAGCTCGACGGCGCCGCTCGCCGTGACGACGGCGCGGACGGTCATCTCGTTCCGGGTCAGGGTCCCGGTCTTGTCGGAGCAGATCGTCGTGGTCGAGCCGAGCGTCTCGACCGCCGAGAGCTTGCGCACGATGACGTGGCGCGCGGCCATGCGCTGCGTCCCGAGCGAGAGCACGATCGTCGTGATCGCCGTGAGCCCCTCCGGGACGGCGGCCACGGCGAGCGAGACCGCCAGGAGCAGCACGTCGACGAGGTCGGTCAGCGACCGCAGCTCCTCCAGCACCAGGATCGTCGCGCTGATCGCGAGCGCGATCGCGACGACCGCGACGCCGAGCTGCTTGCCCACGCGGTCGAGCTCCCTCTGGAGCGGCGTCGCGACCTCCTCGGTCTCCTGGAGCGAGCCGGCGATCCGGCCGAGCTCCGTCGACGGTCCGGTGGCGGTGACGACGGCCCGGCCGCGGCCGGAGGCGATGGCCGTGCCGCTGAACACCATGTTCGTCCGGTCGCCGATCCCGGCCTCGACGGCGAGCGGGGCGCTGTCCTTCGAGACGGGCGTGCTCTCGCCGGTGAGGGCCGCCTCGGCGACCCGGAGCGCGATCGCCTCGAGCACGCGGGCGTCCGCCGGGACCGTGTCGCCCTCCTCGAGGAGCAGGACGTCGCCCGGCACGAGCCCGGCGGTCGGGACGAGCTCCTGTCTCCCGTCGCGCAGGACGCGGGCCGTCGGGGCGGTCATCGCCCGGAGCGCCGCGACGGCCTGCTCGGCCCGGCTCTCCTGGACGAAGCCCAGCACGCCGTTGAGGAGGACGATCGCGACGATGGTGAGCGTCTCGTACGGGAGCGGGGTCTCGCGCTCGATCCACCAGGCGACGAAGGAGACCACCGTCGCGACGAGCAGCAGGATCGTGAGGACGTCCGCGAACTGGGCGAGGAAGCGCCGCCAGGCGGGGACCGGCGGCGGCGCGGGCAGCTCGTTCCTGCCGTGGCGCCGGAGGCGCTCCTCGACCGCGCCGCCCGAGAGCCCGCGCCGCGCGTCGCTCGCGAGCGCGGCGACGACGTCCGCGACGGCGCGGCGCTGGGGAGATGCGTCCGTGGGGCTAACCGCGGCCAACGGCGTCCCCCGCTGGCCACCGCCACCCCACGATGTCGGGCGGGTCGATGCCGTACTCCTGGGCGTGCAGCCGGCACTGGATCTGCCGGTTGCGGAACCGCTCCTTGGCGTGAGCGCCCGGGCCGAGCAGCCGCGGCACGCGGTCGATCACGTCCATGGCCAGGCTGAACCGGTCGATCTGGTTCTCGATCGCGAGCTCGAGGGGCGTGTTGATGCTCCCCTTCTCCTTGTAGCCGCGCACGTGCAGGTTCGGGTGGTTCCTGCGGCGGTAGGCGAGCCGGTGGACGAGCCAGGGGTAGCCGTGGAAGTTGAAGATGATCGGCGCGTCCCCGGTGAAGAGCGAGTCGAAGTCCCGGTCGGAGAGGCCGTGCGGGTGCTCCGTCTCCGGCTGGAGCTTGAACAGGTCCACGACGTTCACGAAGCGGACGCGCAGGTCGGGGAACGCCTCCCGCAGCATGGCCGCGGCGGCGAGCGCCTCCAGCGTGGCGACGTCGCCGGCGCACGCCATGACGACGTCGGGGTCGTGCCCCTCGTCGCTGCTCGCCCAGTCCCAGATGCCGATCCCCTTCGCGCAGTGCGCGACGGCCGCCTCCATCGAGAGGTACTGAAGGTGGACCTGCTTGTCGGCGACGATCACGTTCACGTAGTTCTCGCTCCGGAGGCAGTGGTCCGCCACCGAGAGCAGGCAGTTCGCGTCGGGCGGGAGGTAGATGCGGGTCACCTCGGCGCTCTTGTTCACCACCACGTCCAGGAACCCGGGGTCCTGGTGGGTGAAGCCGTTGTGGTCCTGGCGCCAGACGGTCGAGGTGACGAGCAGGTTGAGCGACGCGATCTCCTCGCGCCACGAGAGGCGGTTGCAGATGGAGAGCCACTTCGCGTGCTGGTTGAACATCGAGTCGATGATGTGGACGAACGCCTCGTAGGACGCGAGGAGCCCGTGGCGCCCGGTCAGGAGGTAGCCCTCCAGCATCCCCTCGAGCGTGTGCTCCGAGAGCACCTCGACGGCGCGGCCGTCGGGGGCGAGCCGGCCGCCGTCGGCGTCCTCCGGGAGGCTCGCGCCGAGCCAGAGCTTCCCCGACGCCTCGTACACCGCGTCGAGCCGGTTCGAGGTGGTCTCGTCGGGCGAGAAGAACCGGAAGTTCCGGTCGTTCGCGCGCAGCACGTCGCGCAGGAAGGCGCCGAGCGGACCGGTGTTCCCCGCCTGCGAGCCACCGGGCGACTCCACCGTCACCGCGTAGTCCCGGAAGTCGGGGAGCCGGAGCGCCTTCTTGAGGAGCCCGCCGTTGGCGCGCGCGCTCGCGCCCATGCGGCGCGGCCCCCGGGGCGCCGCCTCGCGCACGGCGGCGACCGGCGCGCCCGCCGCGTCGAAGAGCTCCTCGGGGCGGTAGCTCCGGAGCCAGCGCTCGAGCAGCGCGAGCCGGGCGGGGTCCCGCTTGACGCCCGGGATGGGGACCTGGTGCGCGCGCCAGGAGCCCTCGAGCGCGTGGCCGTCCAGCTCGGCCGGCGCCGTCCAGCCCTTGGGCGCGCGCAGCACGATCATCGGCCAGCGCGGCCGGGCGGCGACACCGGTCCGGCGTGCCTCGGCCTGCGCCCCGCGCACGAGCTCCACGCAGCGATCGAGGGTGGCCGCCATCGCCTGGTGCATCGACTCGGGCTCGGAGCCCTCCACGAGGAAGGGCGTCCAGCCGTAGCCGGCGAGGAGCTGCGTGAGCTCGTCCGAGGGGATGCGGGAGAGCAGGGTGGGGTTGTCGATCTTGTAGCCGTTCAGGGACAGGATCGGGAGGACCGCGCCGTCGCGGATCGGGTTCAGGAACTTGTTCACGTGCCACGACGTCGCGAGCGGGCCGGTCTCGGCCTCGCCGTCCCCCACGACGGCCGCGACGATGAGGTCCGGGTCGTCGAACGCGGCGCCGCAGGCGTGGGAGAGCACGTACCCGAGCTCTCCGCCCTCGTGGATCGAGCCCGGCAGCTCGGGCGTGCAGTGGCTGCCGACGCCGCCCGGGAATGAGAACTGCTTGAAGAGGCGCCGGAGCCCCTCCTCGTCGAGGCTCTTGTCCGGGTAGACCTCGGAGTAGGTGCCCTCGAGGTAGACCGGGCCGAGCACGCCGGGCGCGCCGTGCCCCGGTCCCGCCAGGAAGAGCACGTCCAGGTTGCGCGCGCGGATGATCCGGTCGAGGTGCGCGTAGACGAACGACAGGGCCGGGCTCGCGCCCCAGTGGCCGAGGAGCCGGTTCTTCACGTGCTCGGGGCGGAGCGGCTCGCGCAGGAGCGGGTTGTCCTGCAGGAAGATCATGCCGAGCGCGAGGTAGTTGCAGGCGCGCCAGAAGGCGTCGATCCGGCCCACCTCCTCCGGCGCGAGCGGCGCTCCGCGCACGGTGGAGCGCGCAGGCCCGAACGCGGACAGGTCGGCGATTCCCGGGGTCCTCGGCGCTTGCTCGCTCACGGCTCGTCCCTCCCCCGCGACCGCGCGCGCCAGGATCCGGCGCGCGTGCCGCGCGATCATCAGCTCCTCGTCGGTGCGGACCACCCAGGCGGACACGCGGCTCCGGCCGCCGGAGATCCGCGGGCCCCCCGCGGCGTTCGCCGCAGGATCGAGCTCGAGGCCGAGCCAGGCGGCGTCGCGGCAGACCCGCGCCCGGATCTCGGCGGAGTTCTCGCCGATGCCCGCCGTGAACACGACGGCGTCGAGTCCGCCGAGCGCCGCCGCGAGGGACCCCAGCTCGCGGTCGATCCGGTAGACGAAGAGGTCCACGGCGAGCCGCGCGCGCGGATCGGGCGAGGCGAGCAGCGTCCGGAGATCGCTCGAGATGCCCGACACCCCGAGGAGCCCGGACTCGTCGTACAGGAGCCGCTCGATCGCGCGCGGATCCAGGCCCCGCTCGCTCGCGAGCCAGAGCACGACCCCCGGATCCAGCGCGCCGCAGCGGGTCCCCATGCAGAGGCCGTCGAGCACGCTGAACCCCATCGTCGTCGCGACGCTGCGGCCCTCGAGGAGGGCGCACATGCTGGCGCCGCTGCCGAGGTGCATGACGACCGTCCGCCCGGACGCGGCGGCGGGATCGAGCGACCCGAGCGTCGAGGCGACGTACTCGTACGAGAGACCGTGGAAGCCGTAGCGCCGGAGGCCCGCCGCGTGCAGCTCCTCGGGGAGCGCGAAGCGCTCGGCCACGGGGGGCAGGGTGCGGTGGAAGGCGGTGTCGAAGCAGGCGACCTGCGGGAGCGCCGGGTCGAGCTCGCGCAGGATGCGGATGGGCGCGAGGCCGTGCGGCTGGTGGAGTGGCGCGAGCGGGACGAAGGTCTGGAGCCGGGCGAGCACGCCGTCGTCGACGAGCTCCGGCCCGGCGAAGACGGCGCCGCCGTGCACCACCCGGTGCGCCGCGCCCGCGAGCGCCCCGCCCTCCGCCGCCCCGCGGACGAAGTCGAGGAGCGCCCGCACCGCGCCCGCGTGGTCGAGGTACGCGCTCGCCGGCCAGCGACGCTCCGCGAGCACCGCGCCGCCCGGCCCGCGCGCCACGAAGCGCGGCGCGCCCTCGGGCGAGAGCCCGTCGACCTGGCCGCGGACGTCGGCCGCGAGCGCCCCATCGCGCCCGCGGAAGAGCGAGAACTTGATGGACGACGAGCCCGCGTTGAGGACCAGGATCCTGTCGGGCATTTGCCGGCGCACCCCGTCGGTGCCGGATCTTCGACCCGCGCGCCTCGCGCGCAAGGCCAGGAGCGCGCACCGCCCCGATGGCCCGTGCGAGACGAGCCCTGCGCGCTCGGGCGCGGCATGGGACGCGATGAGCGAGGTTCGCACGATCGAGGCGGCCCGGAGAGGCTCGTGATCCTGGCAGGGGACATCGGCGGGACGAACGCCCGCCTCGCCACCTTCGACGTCCGGGGCGGACGGCCCGCGCTGCGCGCCCTCCGGATCTACCCGAGCGACCGCTTCGGCCGCCTCGAGGAGATCCTGGAGCGCTTCCTGCGCGAGGAGGGCGGCTCCATCGACTCGGCGGCGTTCGGCGTGGCCGGGCCGCTGCGGGCCGGCGTCGTCGTGACCACGAACCTGCCCTGGGTGGTCGACGCGGATGGCCTCGCGGCGGCGCTCGGGCTCGCCGAGGTCGTGCTCATGAACGACCTCGAGGCGCTCGCGTGGTCACTGGACGTGCTCGGCGCGGACGCGCTCGGGACGATCCACGCGGGCCGCCCGGACCCGTCCGCGGCGCGGGCCGTGATCGCGGCGGGGACGGGGCTCGGCGAGGCGGCGCTCCTGTCCATCTCCGGCCGCCTCGTCGCGCTCCCAAGCGAGGGGGGGCACGCGGACTTCGCGCCGCGCACCGACCTCGAGATCGAGCTCCTCCGCTGGCTCCGGGCGCGCCACGGCCGCGTGAGCTGGGAGCGCGTGCTCTCCGGCCCCGGGCTCGGCGACGCGTACCGCTTCCTCCGCGAGCGGAGCGGGGTCCCGGAGCCGCCGGAGCTCGCCCGCGCGATCGCCGGCGCGGGCGCGGCGAAGGCCGTGTCGTCGGCCGCGCTCGAGGGGCGCGATCCCGTCTGCGCGGCGGCGCTCGATCTGTTCGCCTCGGCGTACGCCGCCGAGGCGGGGAACCTCGCCCTCCGCGTGCTCGCGACGGGCGGCGTCTTCCTCGGCGGCGGCATCGCGCCGCACATCGTGCCGTGGCTCCGGCGCGGGGTGTTCCACGAGGTCTTCACGGGCAAGGGACGGCTCGCCGCGCTGCTCGAGGAGATCCCGGTCCACGTCATCCTCGACGACCGCGCCGGGCTCCTCGGCGCTGCGCGCCGGGCGATGGAGGTCCCGGCGCGCGGTTGAGAAGAGCGCACGGAGCGCGCGTCCGTGCGGGCGCTCGCGCACTCGCAGGACGATCCGGTACGCGAGCGCCGAGGGGATGCGATCGGCGCGCGTCGCATCCAGATCAGGAGCCGTGGTGGACCGCGATGTCGACCAGCTCTCGGTGGCGACGCTCCGCACCCTCGCCATGGACGCCGTCCAGAAGGCGCGCTCGGGCCACCCGGGCACGCCCATGGCCCTCGCGCCGGTGGGCTACGTGCTGTGGCAACGCTTCCTGCGCTACGACCCCGAGGATCCGGTCTGGCCGGACCGCGACCGCTTCGTGCTCTCGAACGGGCACGCGTCGATGCTCCTCTACGGGCTGCTCCACCTCGCGGGGGTGAAGGCCGTCGATCCCGACTACGAGACGCTGGGCCGGCTGGCCGTCGAGCTCGCGGACATCGAGCGCTTCCGCCAGCTCGACAGCAAGTGCCCCGGCCACCCCGAGTACCGGTGGACGAGCGGCGTCGAGGCGACGACCGGTCCGCTCGGGCAGGGCGTCGCGACGAGCGTCGGCCTCGCGATCGGCGGCCGCTGGCTCGCCGCCCGGTACAACCGCCCCGACCTCACGCTGTTCGACTACGACGTCTACGCGCTGTGCGGGGACGGCGACCTCATGGAGGGGATCTCCGAGGAGGCGGCGTCGCTCGCGGGCCACCTCCGGCTGCCGAACCTCTGCTGGATCTACGACAACAACCGGATCACCATCGAGGGGCGGACCGAGCTCGCCTTCAGCGAGGACGTGGCGTGCCGGTTCATCGCGCTCGGGTGGAGCGTGACGCGCGTGGGCGACGCGAACGACCTCGACGCGCTCGCTCGCGCGCTCGAGCAGTTCCGCGCGACCCGCGACCGCCCGACGCTGATCGTGGTGGACAGCCACATCGCCTGGGGCGCGCCGCGGAAGCAGGACACCTCCGAGGCGCACGGCGAGCCCCTCGGCGAGGACGAGGTCCGCGACACGAAGCGGCGCTACGGGTGGCCCGAGGACGGCCGGTTCCTCGTGCCGGAGGGAGTGCGCGAGAACTTCCGCGCGGGGATCGGGGCCCGCGGCGCGCGCCTGCGCGGGGCGTGGGAGCGGACGTTCGCCGCGTACCGGGCGCGCCACCCGGACCTCGCCGGCGAGCTCGACCGGATCCAGCGCCGCGAGCTGCCGGAGGCGTGGGACCGCGGGCTCCCGGCGTTCCCGGCCGACGCGAAGGGGATCGCCACGCGCGACGCGTCCGGGAAGGTCGCGACCGCCGTCGCCGCGAACGTCCCCTGGCTCCTCGGCGGCGCCGCCGATCTCGCGCCCTCCACGAAGACCCGCCTCACGCTCGACGGCGCCCTGGACCTCGAGGCGGACACCCCCGGCGGCAGGAACCTGCACTTCGGGATCCGCGAGCACGCCATGGGCGCGGTGACGAATGGCCTCTCGCTCACGAAGCTGCGCCCCTTCGAGGCGACCTTCCTCGTCTTCAGCGACTACATGCGCCCCGCGCTGCGGCTCTCCGCGCTCATGGAGCTGCCCGTCATCGCCGTCTTCACGCACGACTCCATCGGGCTCGGCGAGGACGGCCCCACGCACCAGCCCGTCGAGCACCTCGCCTCCCTCCGGGCGATCCCGGGCCTCGTCACGCTCCGCCCGGCGGACGCGAACGAGGTGGTGGAGGCCTGGCGCGTCGTGATGCAGCGGCGCTACGGCCCGGTGGCCCTCGTGCTCACCCGCCAGCCGGTGCCGATCCTCGATCGCACCCGCTACGCCCCGGCGTCGGGACTCGCGCGCGGCGCCTACGTGCTCGCCGACGCCCCCGGCGGGCGCCCCGCGCTGCTGCTCCTCGCCACCGGGAGCGAGGTGCACCTCGCCCTCGCGGCATGGGAGACGCTCTCGGCGCGGGGCGTCCGCGCGCGCGTGGTGAGCATGCCGTCGTTCGAGCTCTTCGAGCAGCAGCCGCCGGAGTACCGCGCGAGCGTGCTCCCACCCGAGGTGAAGGCGCGCGTCGCGGTTGAGCAGGCCTCCACGTTCGGCTGGGATCGCTACGTGGGGAGCGAAGGCGCCGTCGTCGGGATGCGCACCTTCGGCGCCTCCGCGCCGCTCAAGGCGCTGCAGACGCGCTTCGGGTTCACGCCGGACGCGATCGTCTCGACCGCGAGCGCGCTCCTCGCGCGCGGGGAGGGCTAGCGCCCGTGCGCGTCGCCCTCGCCGCCGACCACGCCGGCTTCGCCCTGAAGGAGGCGCTGCGCGAGGACCTCGCCGCCGGCGGCCACGAGGTCGTCGATCTCGCCCCGCGCGCGCCGGGGCCGGAGGACGACTACCCGGAGCACGCGGTGCGGGTGGGCGAGGCCGTCCGGTCCGGCCGGGCCGAGCGCGGCGTCCTCGTGTGCGGGAGCGGCGTGGGGGTGGCCATCGCCGCGAACAAGCTGCCGGGCGTCTACGCCGGCGTGTGCCACGACACCTACTCGGCGCACCAGGGCGTCGAGCACGACGCGATGAACGTCCTCGCGCTCGGGGCGCGCGTCGTCGGGGAGGCGCTCGCGCGGGAGATCGTCCGGGCCTTCCTCGGCGCCCGCCCCTCCGCCGAGGAGCGGCACCGCCGGCGGGTCTCGCTGACGCGCTCCATCGAGGCGCGGGCGCTGCAAGGAGGCGCACATGATCGAGCCGATCCGTGAGCTCGCGAGGTACGGGCAGAGCCTCTGGTACGACGGGCTGAAGCGGGATCTCCTCCGCACCGGGTCGCTCGCGCGGCTCGTCGAGGACGGCGTCCGCGGGCTCACCACGAACCCGTCCATCTACGAGAAGGCGATCGCGGGCACCGCCGACTACGACGCCGACATCGCCGCGCTGGGGCGGGGGACCGCGGACGCGAAGGCGATCTTCGAGGCGCTGGCGCTCCAGGACCTGCGCGCGGCGGCCGATCTCCTGCGCCCGGTCTGGGACGCGATGGACGGGCGCGACGGCTTCGTGAGCCTGGAGGTCTCGCCGCTCCTGGCGAAGGACACGCGAGGGACGATCGAGGAGGGCCTCCGCCTGTGGAGGGCGCTCTCGCGACCGAACGTCTTCATCAAGGTCCCGGGCACGCCCGAGGGCATGCCGGCCATCGAGGCGCTGGCCGCCGAGGGCGTGAACGTGAACGTCACGCTGCTGTTCGCGCGCTCGGCGTACCGACTGGCCGCGGAGGCCTGGATGGCCGGGCTCGAGGCGCGCGCGGCCAGGGGAGAGGAGCTCTCGCGGGCGGCGAGCGTGGCGAGCTTCTTCGTCTCGCGGATCGACACCGCGGTGGACCGCCGGCTCGACGCGCTGGCCGGCCGCGCGGCGGGGCCGAGCGAGCGCGAGCGCATCGTGGCGCTCCGCGGCAAGGCCGGCATCGCCAACGCGAAGCTGGCCTACCAGGACTACAAGGCCCTCGTCGCGACCGGGCGCTGGCAGCGGCTCGCGGCCCGCGGCGCCCGCACGCAGCGCGTGCTCTTCGCGAGCACGAGCGTGAAGGATCCGCGCTACCCGGAGCTCATGTACGTCGAGGCGCTGGTCGGCCCGGACACGGTGGACACGGTGCCGCCGGACACGCTCGAGGCCCTCCGCCGCGGCCTCACGGTGCGCCCCACGCTCGAGGAGGACGTGCCGGGAGCCCACGCCGACCTCACGGCGCTGAGGGCGCTCGGGATCTCGATGGACGCGGTCACGGACGAGGTGCTCGCGGAGGGGGTCCGGAAGTTCGCCGAGCCGTTCCAGGCGCTCCTCGCCACGATCGAGGCGCGGCGCGCGGGGCTCGGCGCGCCCGCGGCCCCATGAGAGGAGACGGCGCGATGCAGCTCGGGATGGTCGGGCTCGGGCGGATGGGATCGAACATGGCGCGGCGCCTCCTGCGCGCCGGTCACCGCGTCGTCGCGTACGACCGCGACCCCGCGGCGGGAGCGGCCCTGGAGCGGGAGGGAGCGGCCGCGGCGCCGTCGCTCGAGGCGCTCGTCGGCCGCCTCGCTTCTCCGCGGGCGGTCTGGGTCATGCTGCCCGCGGGAGCGCCCACCGAGGAGACGGTCTCGGCGCTGGCGGACCGGCTGCAGGCGGGCGACGTGGTCGTGGACGGGGGCAACTCCTGGTTCAAGGACGACGTGCGGCGGGCAGGGCGCCTCGCGGCGAAGGGCGTCCGGTACGTGGACGTCGGCACGAGCGGCGGCGTCTTCGGGCTCGAGCGCGGGTACAGCCTGATGATCGGCGGGGACGCCGAGGCGGTCCGCCTCCTCGAGCCGGTCTTCCGCTCGCTCGCGCCGGGGCGCGCCGCGGTGCCGGCCACGCCCGGCCGCGAGGGCCGGACGGGCACCGCCGACGACGGCTGGCTCCACTGCGGTCCGGCGGGCGCCGGGCACTTCGTGAAGATGGTCCACAACGGCATCGAGTACGCCCTCATGCAGGCGTTCGCCGAGGGGTTCGACATCCTGCGCGGCGCCGCCGGGGACGAGGTGCCCGAGGAGCTCCGCTACCGGCTCGATCTCGCCGAGGTGGCCGAGGTCTGGAGACGCGGCAGCGTCGTCTCCTCCTGGCTCCTCGACCTCGCCGCCGCGGCCCTCGCGCAGGACCCCGGGCTCGACGCGTTCGGGGGCAGGGTGCCGGACTCCGGCGAGGGGCGCTGGACGGTGCAGGCCGCCGTGGAGGAGGCGGTCCCGGCGACCGTCATCTCCGCGGCGCTCTACGCCCGGTTCCGCTCGAGGCAGGACCACACGTTCGGCGAGAAGCTCCTCTCGGCGATGCGGCGGCAATTCGGCGGCCACGCGGAGGCCCCGCCGCCGAGCGCGCCCGGGTCGGCGCCGGGGACCTCCCGGGAGCGACGGCGATGAGCGAGCCCGAGGCGCGGATCGCGCCCGACGAGGGAGGCAAGCCGAAGCCGGCTCCGCTCGAGCGACCGGCCGACCCCGCCGCGCTCGTGATCTTCGGAGGCACGGGCGATCTCGCGCGCCGCAAGCTCTTCCCCTCGCTGTGGAACCTGTGGTCGAACGGGCTCTTGCCCGAGGACTTCGCCATCATCGGCGTCGGGCGCAAGGTCGCCTCCGACACCGCGTACCGCGAGGCGATCGGCGCGAGCGTGCGCGAGGTCGCGGCGTGCCCGCCGGAGGACGAGCGCAGCTTCGACGGCTTCGTCGAGCGGATGTGCGTCGTGCAGGGCGCGTTCGAGGACCCCGCCACCTACGGGTGGCTGAAGGCCCGCCTCGCCGAGGTGTCCGCGCGCCACCGGACCGGCGGGAACGTCCTCTTCTACCTCGCGACGCCGCCCGCGGCGTTCGGGACGATCGTCCGCCGCCTGGAGGCCGCGGGGCTCACCCGCGAGGCGCAGGGGTGGCGGCGCGTGGTCGTGGAGAAGCCGTTCGGGCGCGATCTCGCCTCGGCGAAGGCCCTCGGCGCGGAGCTGCACGCGGTGCTGCGCGAAGATCAGATCTTCCGGATCGATCACTACCTCGGGAAGGAGACGGTCCAGAACATCCTCGTCTTCCGCTTCGGGAACGGCGTGTTCGAGCCCATCTGGAACCGCCGCTACGTCGACCACGTCCAGATCACCGTGGCGGAGGACCTCGGGATGGAGGGGCGCGGCTCCTATTACGAGAGCGCGGGGGCGCTGCGGGACGTCCTCCAGAACCACGTCCTCCAGCTCGTCACGCTCGTCGCCATGGAGCCACTCGCGAGCCTCGACGCCGACGCGGTCCACGCCGAGAAGGTGAAGGTGCTCCAGACGATCCGGGCGACGGGCGCCGTCCGCGGGCAGTACGGGGAGGGGACGATCGGCGGGGCGCGCGTGCCCGGCTACCGGTCGGAGCCGGACGTGGACCCGCAGTCGACGATCGAGACCTACGCGGCCGTGCGGCTCGACCTGGACAGCTGGCGCTGGTCCGGGGTGCCCTTCTACGTCAGATCGGGCAAGCGGCTCGCGCGCCGCTGCACCGAGATCGTGGTCCAGTTCCGGAAGCCGCCGCTCACGCTCTTCCAGCAGTCGGGCGTCGCGGAGCTCGAGCCGAACCGGCTCCACATCCACATCCAGCCCGACGAGGCGATCTCCTTCGACATCAAGGCGAAGGCGCCGGGCGCCGCCATCCGGGTCGAGGACGTGCGGCTCTCCTTCGACTACGGGAGCATCGGCGAGGGGTGCGCGGCGACGGGGTACGAGCGGCTCCTGTACGACGCGCTGGTGGGCGACTCGACGCTCTTCCACCGCGCCGACATGGTCGAGGCGGCGTGGCGGATCATGACCCCGATCCTCGACGCGTGGTCGAGCCGCCCCGCCCCCGACTTCCCGAACTACGCCGCCGGCTCCTGGGGGCCTCCGGCGGCGGACACGCTCCTGCGCCGCGACGGGCGGCGCTGGGTGGTGGGCTGAGGGCGGGCCGCGTGGGCGCGGAGGGGGACACGTCCGGGCGGGAGGTGCGGGTCCTCGACGACCACGTCGCGCTCGCTCGCGCCGCCGCCGACGAGTGGCGCCTCCGGGCCCTCGCGGCGGTGGCCGCGTCGGGGCGCTTCGCGGTCGCGCTCTCCGGCGGCGCGACCCCGCGCGCGGTCTACGCGCTGCTCGCCGATCCCGCCGCCCCCTACCGCGACGCGCTCCCGTGGGCGCGCACGCACGTGTTCTTCGGGGACGAGCGGGCGGTGCCGCCGGATGACCCGCGGTCGAACTACGGCATGGCGCGCGGCGCGCTCCTCTCGTCCGTGGCGCTCCCGCCGGAGAACGTCCACCGGATCCGCGGGGAGGACGAGCCCGGCGCGGCCGCCCGCTCCTACGAGGACGCGCTGCGCGCCTTCTTCGGCGTCGCGCCCCGCTTCGATCTCCTGCTGCTCGGGATGGGCGCGGACGGTCACACCGCCTCGCTGTTCCCGGGGAGCCCCGCGATCGACGAGCCGTCGCGGCTCGTGGCCGCGGTGCCCGCGCCCGCCGCGGGCCCCGCCCGCATCACGCTCACCCTGCGCGCGCTGCAGGCGGCGGCGCGCGCCGTCTTCCTCGTCTCGGGCGCGCAGAAGGCGCCGGCGCTCGCGCGCGTGCTCTCCGGCGCGAGCGGGGCGGAGGCGCTCCCCGCGGCGCGCGTCCGGCCGGCGCACGGCTCGGTCCTCTGGCTCGTCGACCGCGCCGCAGCGCCCTTCCTCCCGGCGCCTTGACCGCCGCCGGCGCGCGCGCCCGACCGCGCGCGGTTCCCGCCAAGGCAGCAACCGCGCAAAGGCGACGAGGGCCCCGCGCGAGCCGCGATCGCGAGGGCCTCCTCGCCCTAGGTTCATCGCGCCCGTACGGGCGGGAGGGACTCGAGATGCGCGTTTCGAAGCGTGGGTTCGTGGCGGCGATCGCCTCCGCCGCCGTCCTGGGGCTCGCCGGTGGCGCGCGGGCGGCCGGCGACACGGTCACGGTGGCGAAGAGCGACAAGGTCGGGAGCTACCTCACCGACGACAAGGGCATGACGCTCTACGTGTTCAAGATGGACGCGGGCGGGAAGAGCGCGTGCGCGGGGCCGTGCGTCGCGAACTGGCCGATCTACTACCGCGAGAAGGTCGAGCCGGCGGGGGGGCCGAGCGCGGGCGACTTCGGCACCATCACGCGTGAGGACGGCAAGAAGCAGACGACGTACAAGGGCAAGCCGCTCTACACGTTCGTCGGGGACAAGAAGCCGGGCGACACGAATGGGCAGGGCGTGAAGGACGTCTGGGTGGTCGCGGCGCCTTGAGTCACGCGTACTGCGCGATCCCGTTCCCGAACGACCAGTTCTCCTTCACCACCTCCACGAGGGAGACGAGGACGTCCTCCCTTCGGACCCCGGGTGACGTGGAGAGCAGCTCGGCGATCCGGGCGTAGAGCGCCTTCTTCATCTCCACGGTCCGTCCCGTGTTGAGCGTGATCTGCACGACGACGAGATCGTCGCTCCGCGCGATGTCGAGATAGGACCGGTCGTAGACGAGCCCCGCGGCGTCGTGCTCGGTGATGACCTGGAAGCGATCCTTCGCGGGGACGTTCATCGTCTCCACCATGGCGCGGTGGACCGCGTCGCCGAGGGCGGTGCGGTAGGCCTCCGGCTTTCCGGCTCTGAGCGAGATGCGAACGAGCGGCATCGGGATCTCCTGGGGAAAGGACCGGGGATCTATCGCCACGCATCCCCCTGCCGAGGGCCGCACTTGGGGCACGTGGAGCGTCCCTGACGCGCCCGGCCGGCTCCGCCGCTCCTCCCGTCGGCCGAACCCACGAGAGCTGGCGTTCCCGGGCGCCGAAAGCTCGACGGCCGCAGGACGGGGCGTAGCGTTGAGCTCGGCGTCCGAGGGGAGGACGGCATGGTCGAGCGGACGGGTGGCGTGGTGATGGTGGTCGACGACGACGAGGACCTCCGGGAGCTCGTCGTCCAGGTCCTGACCGACGCGGGCTTCGAGACGGTGACGGCGAGGCACGGGCGCGAGGCCCTCGCTCGGCTCAAGGCGGGCGAGCTCACGCCCGAGCTCATCCTGCTCGACCTCGAGATGCCGGTCATGTCCGGCTGGGAGTTCCGCCGCGAGCAGCTGCGCGACCCCGTGCTCGCCCAGGTGCCGGTGCTCGTCACCTCGTCGGCCGAGCCCGGCGCGCTCGCCGCGAGCGGATACCTGGCCAAGCCGTACGCCGCTTCCGACCTCCTCCGCGCCGTCGCCGCAGTCCGGGCCGGCCGCGCGATCGCGGCCTGAGCCGCGCGCGCCGCCCGGCGGCTCGCTCGCTCGCCCGGCCGCCGGCCGCTCAATCCTTCCGGGGGCGGGTCCGCTCGCCGAGCAGCGCCTCGACCTCCGCGGCCGATCCCAGCTCCACGGCGCGCTGCGCGAGCTCCCGGGCCGCGTCGAGGCGGGTCTCGCGGATGGCGTTCTTCACCTCGAGCATCTCGCCCGGGGCGACGCTGAACGCGCGCAGGCCGAGGCCGAGGAGGAGCTCGGTGTGGAGCGGATCGCCGGCCATCTCGCCGCAGATGGTGAGCTCACGGGCGGCGGCCTCCGCGGCCTCCGCGACGGAGCGGATGAGGCGCAGCACTCCCGGGTGCAGGGGCTGGTAGTAGGGGGCGATGGTCTCGTCCTCGCGATCGGCCGCGAGCACGTACTGCACGAGGTCGTTCGTCCCGAGGCTCAGGAACTCGACCTCCCGCGCCAGCGTGCGCGCCATCAGCGCCGCCGAGGGGACCTCGATCATCGCGCCCAGCGGGACGTCGGGGTTGAAGCGCAGGCCCTCGGCGGCGAGCTCCGCCTGCACCTGCCTCACCATCCGGCGGGCTTCCCGGACCTCTTCCAGCCCGCCGACGACGGGGAGCAGGATGGAGGCCGGGTGGTCCGCGCTGACGCGCAGGAACGCCCGCAGCTGCGGCTTCAGCACCTCGGGGTGGCGGAGCAGGAGCCGGACACCGCGCTGCGCGAGCGAGGGGTTGCGGGCGGGCGGCAGGGGGAAGTACGGCAGGACCTTGTCGCCGCCGAGGTCGAGGAGACGGAAGACGACCTTCCGCGGGTGGAAGCGCTCCGCCGCCCGCGCGAGGTACTCGTACTGCTCCTCCTCGGTGGGGAACGCCGGGCGGATCGAGAACGCGAACTCGGTGCGGTAGAGGCCGATCCCCTCGGCCTCGAAGCGCAGCGCGGACTCCGTGTCCGCGAGCTTGTTCACGTTGGCGTAGAGCGGGACCGCCGTGCCGTCGCGCGTCACCGAGGGCACGCCGACGAGGTGCGTGAGCTCCTCCTTGCCGGCGCGGAGCTCCGCCTCCAGACGATCGTACTCGCGCTCCAGCGCCGGCTCGGGGTTGACGAAGACCACGCCCCCGATGCCGTCCACGATCAGCCGATCTCCCGTCCTGATCCGGAGCGACGCCTCGGGCACCCCGGCGACGGCGGGGGTCCCCAGGGAGCGCGCCAGGATCGAGCTGTGCGAGAACCGGTTGCCCCGCTCCGTCACGAGGCCGCCGACGCGGTCGAGCTCGAGGCGCGCCGTCACGGACGGCAGGAGCTCCTCCGTCACGATGATGGCGCCCGCGGGGATGACGAGGCTCGAGGGGCCCCGGCGCTCGATGAGCGTCGACAGGACCCGGCGGCCCACGTCGCGGACGTCGGCCGCGCGCTCGCGGAGGTAGGCGTCCGGGATCGCCTCGATGATCCGCAGGTACTCGTCGATCACCTCCGAGAGCGCCGCCTCGACGTTGATGAGCTTCTCCCGGACCCGGCGGAGGACCCGGTCGCGCAGCTCCGGATCGTCCACCGCGAGCGCCTGGGCACCGAAGATGTCGGCCTGGCTCTGGCCGAGCCGCTCGGTCACGTCCGCCTGGAGCGCGGCCAGCTCCGCGCCGGCGGTGGCCAGGGCTGCGTCCAGGCGCAGCCGCTCGCCCTCCACCTCGGACGGGTGGATGCTGCGCCGGGGGGCCGCGGACCGGTAGCCGCACGCGATGACGAGGGCCTTGCCCCGCGCGACTCCCGGCGACACGCCCGTGCCTCTGAGCATCTGAGGGATCCTTTCCTCGCTCATAAGCGGCGGCGGGCCGCGGCCGCCACGAAGACGGGCCGCGCCGTCCGCCCCCGCTCCCCACCCGGTCGGGCGCGCGAGCGACCGGGGAGCCCGCCTCGCGTGGGCCCGAGCGTGCACGGACATGGGGCGCGCCGCTGCCGCCGGGCCGCGCCCGGCCTTATCGAGCAGGGAGATGGAGCTCCTGCTCATTCGCCACGCCATCGCCGAGCGGGCCTCGTCGCGCGGCGAGGCGGCCGACGCGCGCCGGCCGCTGACGGCCGAGGGACGCCGGCGCATGGCCCGGGGTGCGCGGGGGCTCATGGCGCTCGTCGCGGAGCTCGACGCCGTCGTCCCGAGCCCCCTCGTCCGGGCCGTCGAGACGGCGCGGATCGTCGCGGAGGCGTTCGAGCTCTCGCCCGAGGAAGGGCTCCCGGCGCTCGCGCCGGGCCATCCGCCCCAGGAGCTGCTCGAGTGGCTCCGCGCGTCGCGCCACGGCGGCACCGTCGCGCTCGTCGGGCACGAGCCGCACCTCTCTGGCCTCGCGGCGCTCCTCGTCGCCGGCGATCCCGAGCCGCTGTTCACCTTTCGCAAAGGTGGCGCGTGCCTCCTCGAGCTCGACGGCGCCCCGCGGCCGGGGGGCGGGCGGCTGCGCTGGCTCGCGACGGCGAGGCTCTTGCGCCTGCTCGGGGCGCGGAAGGCGAGGTGACGCGCACCGTCGAGCGCGTCCAGGGAGGCGCTCGCTCGCCGCCCGCCTCGCCGGTGGCGGGTCAGGACGCCGGACCGCAGATTCGAGGCATGCCCATCTCGTCCGTTCCCGCCCGCACGGAGGGCGGATTCCACGTCGTCGTCGAGGCGCCGCGCGGCGCGACGCTCAAGCTCAAGCACGATCCGGAGCTCGACGTGATGATCGGCCACCGGCCGCTGCCGCTCGGGTTCGCCTACCCGTACGACTGGGGCTTCGTGCCGGGGACGAACGCCTCCGACGGCGACCCGGTGGACGCGCTCGTCTACTGGGACGTCGCGAGCTACCCCGGCGTCGTCCTCCGCTGCCGCGCACTCGGGGTCCTCGCGCTCGAGCAGGACGCGAAGGGCGGAGGACGGGAGCGGAACGACCGGATCCTCGCGCTCCCGCTCGTCCACCCCCGCGGCGCCGCGCTGCGCACGCATCGGGACCTCGACGGCCGGGTGCTCGAGGAGATCGAGCACTTCTTCACGTCGTCCGTGTTCTTCGAGCCGAAGAACCCCCGCGTCCTCGGATGGCACGGGCCCGAGGACGTGGAGCGGCTCCTCGCCGGGAGCTAGCGCGTGGCGAAGCCGACGGAGATCCCCGGGCTCGAGCCCGGCACGCCGCTCTCCGTGGCGGGTCCGCTCCTCGTCCGCGCGCGCCTCGACGACGTGCGCCGGTACGAGGCCGCGGCCGTGGGGACGGGCGAAGGCGAGCCGGACGTGGACGCGGTGCACGACATGCGGATCGCGTCGCGGCGGCTGCGCGCCGCGCTCCAGCTCTTCGGCCGCGGCGACCTCGCGGCGCTCGAGGACGAGGTGAAGGCGCTCCAGGACGCGCTCGGCGAGGTCCGTGACGGCCAGGTGCAGCGGCGCTGGTTCGAGCGGCACGCCCGGAAGCAGGATGGCGGCGGACGGCTCGCGGCGTGGGCCGGCGGAGGCCTGCCGAGGGCCAGCAAGCGGCTGCGCCGCGCGATCCGTGGCTGGCAGGGCGCCGTCGCGCCCTCGATCGCGCGCGCCGCGGAGGACGCGGCGGGGAAGGGGCGGCTCCAGGGGAAGCGGCTCGCGAAGGAGGTGAGGGCGCGGCTCGCGACCCTGAAGCGCCGCCTCGCGGCCGCGCGGGACGCGCGATCGCCACGGAAGGTGCACCGCCTCCGCATCGCGGCGAAGAAGCTCCGCTACGTCGCCGAGCTCGTGGAGCCCGGCTTCCCGGGCGCGGCGAAGGGGATGCTCGCCGCGCTCGTGCCGCTCCAGGAGCGGCTCGGCGATCTCCACGACACGGACGTGCGGATCGAGCGGCTCGAGCGCCTCGCCCGCCGGGGCCAGCGGCGCGAGCGCCGGGCCGCGCGCGCGACGCTCGCCGTCCTCCACGAGGAGCGCGCCCGCGAGGCCCGGGCGCTCCGGCGCGAGCTCTCGCGGTGGCGGGAGGAGAGGGTGGTCCGGGCGCTGCGGCGCGGGTTCTCGCGCGGCGGGCGGCGCGTGAAGCTCAGGGTGAAGGTCGCGGCGGCGGCGAACGGGCACGCGGCGGACGCGCCGGCGGCGTGACGACGCGGCTCGAGGTCGCGGTCGCGGCTCGCGACCGGGCCCTACCTCCGCGCTCGCTCGACGTGGATCGACGCGTGGAAGACGGCGCGGAAGAGCGACGCCTCCCGGGCCACGTCCCACAGCTCGAGGTCCACGGGGCCGCGGGTCCGCGCGAGCACCCTCACGACGCCGTTCTTCCGGGCGGCCCGGACGGAGACGACCGGCTGGTGGTGGCTCCGGTCGAGCGCGTCCGCGACGCGCAGCAGGGCGACGAGCCGCCGCACGAGCCGGAACTCGCCCGCGGGGAGGTCCTCGAGATCCGGGCGGTGTCGCTCCGGCGGGCTGCGCCGGTGATAGCGGGCGACGAGCGCGACGAGGAGCCGCTCGCGGTCGGACAGGCCGGGGATGTCGGCGCTCGAGACGAGGTAGAAGGTGTGCTTGTGGTGGCGGGTCGGCGAGACGGCGTGCCCCACGTCGTGGAGGAGCGCCGCCGCCTCGAGCAGCCCGCGCGCGCTCGCGGGGAGCGCGTGCAGCTCGGCGAGCTGATCGAAGAGATCGAGCGCGAGGCGCGCCGTCTGCCGGGCGTGGCCCTCGTCGAAGTTGAACCGGCGGCCGAACGCGAGCGCCGCCGCGGCGCGAGAGGCCTGGGCGGCCGCGACCGCCGCCGGCGACCGGCGCGCGAGGTCGACGAGGATGCCGTTGCGGAGCCCGGTGTCGACCGCGGCGATCGAGTCGAGGCCGAGGTGGCGCATCGCCGCCTCGAGGATCACGGCGCCCGCGACGATGATCTCCGCGCGGCGGGGCTCGAACCGCCTGCGCCGCTCCGCGATGGAGTCGGAGGCGAGCTCCTCGACCGCGCGCTTCACGTCCCGGAGCGTCATGCGGCGGCCCTCGCCGTGGGCCGCGACGATGGCGTTGATCGTCCCGGACGACCCGAGCGCCACGTTGCCGTGCGGCAGCCGCCGGGGAACGGAGTCGCGGAACGCCTCGTCGGCGAAGCTGCGCATGGCCGCGAGCCGCTGCGGCGAGACCTTCCCCGCCGAGCCGAAGATCTCGGTCAGCCGGACCGCGCCGAGCCCGACGCTGTAGAGATCCTTCGCCTCCTCCCCCACGGCGGTCGCGACCTCGGTCGACCCCCCGCCGATGTCGAGGACGAGCGAGCGCGCGCGCCGGGGCCGGCCGTTCAGCACGCCGCGGCAGATGAGGCGGGCCTCCTCGCGCCCGGAGACGACCTCGAGGTCGAGCCCGGTCTCGCGCTTCACGCGCTTCACGAGGTCGTCGCGGTTCCGCGCCTCGCGGACGGCGCTCGTCGCGACGGCGCGCACGGTGGCGTGGTAGCGGCGGCAGAGGGCCGCGTACCGGCGGAGGGCCGAGAGGAGCCGGTCGGCGACCTCGCGCGACATCGAGCCGGTGGCGAAGACCCCCTCGCCCGGGCGCACCGGATCGCGCTCCTGGTGGAGGGTCTCGAGCGTGCCGTCCGGCAGCGGGCGCGCGATCTCGAGGCGCACCGCGTTCGTCCCCACGTCGATGGCCGCGAGGATGCGCTGTCCTTCGTGGTCGTGCGCCAATCGGCCTCCCGCGTCGAGTCTATTCGCCCGCACGGTCGCAGGAACGGCCGGGATGCGAGTGGGCTCACACGGGCCGGGTGGCGGACCGCGCCGCTCGGCAAGGGTTCTAGCACCGGGAGTGCCCCGAGGGTCCTCGATCCCCCTTACGTTCCAGTCCGGAACGGCGTGGAACACGCGGGGCCGCGATCGTGCGCCGGCGCGCCGGGCGCGCGGTCGGAGGCGCCCCGCGGGAAATCGCTGGGCCGGAGCGGCGAGCGCAAGAGCGCCGCGCCGGTGTGTCGCGCCACGCGCGGAAGGCACGCGAGGTGCACCGCCCGGCGACCGAACCCCGTCCCGAGGAGCCTCTCCCGATGACCGGATCGCCCCGTGAGCTCGACCTTCGCAAGCTGCCGCCGGAGCTGCGGCACGGCCTCGTGTTCCAGACCTTCGACGCGCTCGGACCGGGCGAGGCGCTCGTGATCGTGAACGACCACGACCCGGCGCCGCTGCTGCAGCAGTTCCGGTTCGTGCGGCCCGGCCAGGCGGTGTCCGAGTACCTCGAGCGCGGCCCGGCCGACTGGCGCGTCCGCATCGCGAGGAGAGCGAGCCCTGACCACGGACGGCGCGGGCCGGCCCCGCGCTCGCGGAGCCGGCCCGGACTCACCGCGCGCCAGGCGTCCTCACCTCGACGCGCTCTTCGGCGCGTCCTTCACGAGCTCGACGTCGAGCGTGATGGCGATCTCGTCCCCGACCGCCGGGCCGGCCTCGACGAGCTTGTTCCAGGAGAGGCCGTAGTCCTTGCGGCTGATCTTCGTGACGGCCGAGACCGCGCGGCGGGTCTCGCCGTACATGCCCTTCACCTCGGGCGACGTCGTCACGTCGAGGGTGACGGGCTTCGTGACGCCGTGCAGGGTGAGGTCGCCCGCGACCTTCAGCTTGTCCTTGCCCGCCTTGGTGACCTTGGCCGACTTGAAGGTGATGGCCGGGTACTTCGCCGTGTCGAGGAAGTCGGGCGACTTGAGGTGCGCGTCCCGGTCGGCGACGCGGGTGTCGATGCTGTTCGCGTCGATCGTCACCTCGACCGTGGAGCGCGCCGGATCCGCGTCGTCGAGCTGCGCGACGCCCGAGTACTTCGTGAACTCGCCGCGGACCGTCGAGATGACGAGGTGCTTCACGGCGAAGCCGACCTGCGAGTGGGACGCGTCGACGTTCCAGGCGGCAGGCGCGGCGAGCGCGAGCATCGGGGCGACGGCGAGCAGCGAGGCGAGGAGCTTCTTCATGTTCGGCCTTCCTTCGGGAGAGCGTTGGGGGCCGCGGCGGCGGTTCTCAAAGGCGGGGTGGGGGACCTTCTCTCGGCCCTGTCCCGCTGCCGCTCGGCACGGGAGCATTCTTGGCGGCGTTCCCGATGCGGCGCAATCGGCACGCGAGCACATGTCTGTTCCAGCGGGGGAACGGTCGGTCCTGCCCGGTCGGCGCGACCTGCGGACGGTCGTGTTCCGCAAGTCCGCCGTGACCGGGTGGTGGTACGGGTTCGGCGTCGTAGAGGCGCCGCAGAGCGCCCGCGCCGAGACGCCGCCGGGGAAGGCGGGCGCGACGCGGTGACGGCGGGGCGCGGCGCGCTCGGCGCGACGAGCCGCGCCGCCGTCAGGGCTTGATGAACGTCCCCGCGCGGAGCTCCGCGAGCGCCTCGGCGATCTCCTCGCGGGTGTTCATGACGAACGGGCCGTAGCGTGCGTACGGCTCGCGGAGCGGCTGCGCCGACAGGAGCAGGAAGCGCGCGCCCGCGCCGCCGGCGTGGACGCGGACGACGTCACCGTCCTCCAGGATGGCGAGGTGCGGGGCGCGGATGGCGGGCCCGCGCGAGGGCGCGGCGCCGCCCACGCTCACCTCTCCCTGGAAGACGTAGAGGATCGCGGTGTGGCCGCGCGGCACCGGCTGCTCGAAGGTCCGGCCGGCAGGGAGCGCGATGTCGAGGTAGGTCGGTCCCGCGAAGATCTCGCGGACCGCGCCGGGAACGCCGTCCACCTCGCCCGCCACCACGCGGATGCGGGCGCCGTCGGGGCGCGCGACCTCGGGGATCGCGCTCGAGGGCACGTCCTGGTAGCGCGGCCGGGTCATCTTGAGCTTCGCGGGCAGGTTCACCCAGATCTGGAAGCCGTCGAGCCGGCGCGGTCCGATCTTCGGCATCTCCTCGTGCAGGATGCCGCTCCCCGCGGTCATCCACTGCACGTCGCCCGCCCCGATGACGCCCGAGCTCCCGAGGCTGTCCCGATGGGCAACGCTGCCGTCGAGCATGTAGGTGATGGTCTCGATGCCCCGGTGCGGGTGCATGGGGAAGCCGGCGACGTAGTCGTTCGCGTTTTCCGACCCGAAATGGTCGAAGAGGAAGAACGGGTCGAGGTGGTCGAGCCGCTCCGTGGCGATGCTGCGCTGGAGCCGCACGCCTGCGCCGTCGCTCGTCGCGACGGGGGTCACCACGTCCTTCAGTCCTCGCTCGATCATGGGTCTCTCCGACGGGATCCATAACCGCCGAGGCGATCGGGACAAGTCGCGCGCGCGCACCACCGTGTCCCGCGGCGCGGAACAATCCCGGCTCGAGGCTCCTCGCGCGAGGGCCGTTCGCTCGCCCCGCGCGTCGCACCCGGCGGCGCGGCCCTGCCCGCCAGCCGCGATTGCGGGGCCCCGCGAGACGCGAGGAGCGTTACCCTTCGCCCGAGGAACCGCATGCGCCTTCCCGGAAATGGAGCTCGAGGCCGCCGGACCGAGCGCGAGACGAGCGTGGAGGGGCGCCCGCGGCTCGGCCGGAACGTGATCGCGCTCGCGGTGGTGAGCTTCCTCACCGACGTCTCGAGCGAGATGATCTACCCGCTCCTGCCGCTCTTCCTGTCGAGCGTGCTCCACGCGAGCGCGAGCGCGGTGGGGCTCATCGAGGGAACTGCGGAGACCACCGCCGCGCTCCTCAAGCTCGCCAGCGGGTGGTGGTCGGATCGGGTCCGGAGGCGCAAGCCGCTCGTCCTCCTCGGCTACGTGATCTCCTCGTTCGCGCGCCCGCTCGTCGCCGTCGCGCAGGCGGCCTCGCAGGTTCTCGTCATCCGGGTCGTGGACCGCGTCGGCAAGGGCGTGCGGACGTCGCCGCGCGACGCGCTCATCGCGGACTCGGTCGCGCCGTCCATCCGCGGCAGGGCCTTCGGCCTCCACCGGGCAGGCGACCACGCGGGCGCGGTCGTCGGGCCGCTCATCGCATTCGCGATCCTGACGTGGTGGACGGGCGCGCCGCTCCGGCGCGTCTTCTGGCTGGCGGCGATCCCCGGCGTGCTCTCGGTGCTGGTCCTCGCATCCGCCGTGTCGGAGGTGCCGCGCGAGGTGGACGGGAGGCGCGAGGCCCCCGCCGCGTCAGGCCCGCTGGGTCGAGGGTTCTGGCGCTACCTCGTCGTGCTCCTCGTCTTCACGCTCGGCAACGCGACCGACGCGTTCCTCCTCCTGCGCGCCTCCCAGCTCGGCGTGAACCAGGCGCTCACCCCGATCCTCTGGGCGCTGCTGCACGTCGTGAAGTCCCTCTCCAGCACCCCCGGCGGCGCGCTCTCGGATCGGGTCGGACGCAAGCCGCTCATCGTCGTCGGCTGGGCGGTCTATGCCCTCGTCTACTTCCTCTTCGGCCACGCGAGCGCAGCGTGGCACGCGTGGGCCCTCTTCTCCCTGTACGGCGTCTACTTCGGGCTCACCGAGGGAGCGGAGAAGGCGCTCGTGGCCGACCTCGTCCCGCCCGACCGGCGCGGCGCCGCGTTCGGCTGGTACAACCTCGCGATCGGGCTCGGCGCGCTCCCGGCCTCGGTGATCTTCGGCGTGATCTGGGACCGGCTGGGATCTCCCGCCGCGTTCGCCTACGGCGCGACGCTCGCGTTCGTGGCGGCGGTCGCGCTCCTCGTGGTCGTGCCCGGCAGGCGCGAGGCTCGTGGACGCTGACGGGCGAGGGGGTCGAGCGCCGGCAGGGCGCGCGAGAAGGCGAGGGCGGAGCGGTGGGGCGCTCGGGTCCCGGGACGCGGGGCCCGCCGACGGTCGTCAGGGACGCGTGGCGGCCTTCGGGCGGGCCTCTCCGAACCGGAGGGCGGTGTCGACGGGGAGCTTGCGGAGCTGCTCGATCCGTAGCACGGGAGGCGACCACGAGACGGCGATCCGGACCTCGACCTTGTCCCCGACGCGCACGTCGTCGAGCGCGACCTCCGGCGAAACGTCGAACGGCATCACCATCGAGCCCATCCCCACCACCGTCCCCGCCTCGTTCGCGAAGTCGTCGATGGGCTCGTGACGGATGGAGACCTGCCGCGCCGCGGCGGAGAGCCGCACGATCTCGCCGCGCACGGTGTAGCGCCGCGCGTTCGCAGGCGCGGCGTCTCCGGAGCGTGCGCCACCCTCGCGGCAACCCGGGCCCGTCGCGAGGAGCGCGCCCGCGAGCGTCAGCATCACCGGAGAGAGCCACTTCAGCCACGCGGTGCGGGTCGGACCGGAGGTCATCCCGTCATCTTCATCGCCGCCTGCCGCGGCCGCATGCGGCATGGTGTCACCTCGCGTGCTCCCCCGGCCCCTCCGCGATCAGGTCACGCAGCACGACGGCGCCGTTGTGCTCCCGGTCGCGCGCGCCGTAGACGAGCGTCACCGTACGGTGCGCTGCGCGGCGGCCGAGCTCCGCGAGGAGCGCCTGCGCCGGGCCCGTCCCGAGCTCGGCGTGGTAGCGCCGCGCGAACTCGCGGAAGCGGGCGGGGTCGTGCCCGAACCAGCGCCGGAGCCCCGGGCTCGGCGCGAGGTCCTTCGCCCACAGGTCGAGCGCGAGCGCCTCCTTCTTCACGCCGCGCGGCCAGAGCCGGTCCACGAGCACGCGGTAGCCATCGCTCCGCTCGGGCCCGTCGTAGGCGCGCTTCAATCGGATCATCCGCTCCTCGCCCGCGTTATACGGGGGCGCACACCGTCGCGCGCGAGAAACGCGACCGCGAGCCAGGAGGAGTGCGTTCATGATTTCCGAGGAGATTCGCGCAGCGCTGACGCAGGAGGGCTCGGCCGCCTTCGTGACGGAGGGGCCGGCGGGGCCGCACCTCGTCGCGACGTGGAACAGCTACCTCCGCGTCCTCGACGACACCACCCTCGCGTTCCCCGCCGGCGGCTACCGGCGGACGGAGGAGAACGTCCGGAGCGGCAGCGGGGTGCAGATGATCCTGGGGGCCAAGCACCCGAAGGGCGTCGGCTTCCGCCTCTCCGGACGCGCCGAGTTCCAGGTGGGCACGCCGGTCCACGAGCAGCTGAAGCGGGACTTCCCCTGGTGCCGGGCCGCCGTGCTGCTCCACGTGGCGCAGGCGGAGAAGGTCCTCGGGTAGAGCGTCGGGAGTCGGGGCGCGCGCCGCCCTCCCGGGCGGCGGACGCCAAGACCTCGCGCGCGTGAGATGCGGCCGGCTCCTGCGGCTACGCCAGGGCGGCCGTCGCGCTGCACGCCTCGGCGCACGAGCGGCACGCGTCGGCGCAGGCCATCATCTGCGCGTCGCCCGCGAACTCCTCGCAGGACTCCTCGCAGGCCTTGCAGATCTCCGCACACGTCGCGCACTGGTGGGCGTGGAACGCGGACTCGCGTGACATGAGCGCCACGCTCATGCGGCAGCTCTCCGCGCAGTCCATCAGGAGCTTCACGTGATCGGCGGCCGCGTGCTCGCCGCCCTTCTGCAGGCAGTGCGCGAGGGTCTGCTCGCAGACGCTGAAGCACGACAGGCATTCCTGGATGGACCGCCGCATCTGCTCGGCCATGTGGCTGAAGTGCGGCGTCGCCTGGAAGGTCGCCTGGAAGCCTTGCTGCCCGCTGACGGTGGCCATGTCCCCTCCGCTGGGGTTTCGAGGGTTCGGAGGGGAACATTGGGGGGACGGGCCTTCGGGACAAGCCGGGCGGAGTGCCCGGCCCGTGCGTGAGCGCTCCGGCGCCGGCTCCCTACTGCTTCTCGACCACGCCGCAGGCGATGCGCGCGCCCGAGTTGCCGGCGGGATCGGTCTTCTCGTCGTCGGGGTCGGCGTGGATGACCAGGGCCGTGCCGTCCGGGCCGAGCAGCGAGCCCTCGCCGGCGCCCAGGGTGGCGCCCTTCGCGGTGAAGGTCGCCTTCGCCTTGCCGTTCTTCCCGACCGTGAGGTTCGGCAGGTCGCCGGCGTGCACGCCCTCGGGGTTGTGGACGCCGTGCTTCTTGCCGAACGGGTTGAAGTGACCTCCGGCCGACTTGAAGTCGGGCGGCTCGCACTTCGCCGCTCCGTGGAGGTGGATGCCGTGCTTCCCCGGCGGGAGCCCGGCCACCGCGACCGCGACCTTCACGCCGCCGCGAGTCGGCGTGAGCGTGGCCGTCCCGACCTCCTTGCCGTCGGCGTCCTTCAGGACCGCCTTCGCGGCGGGAGCGGCGGCGGTGACGGTGAGTGGAACGGCGAGAGCCAGGAACAGGGAGAACGCTCGAGTCGTCATGCGCGACAGGTACGGCGGGCGTGTTGCCGCGGCTCGGACCGGAAGGGTGCGCCCTTTCGCGGGCAGTGCACCTCGATCCAGGGGCCAGGATCCGCCGAAGATCACGGCCGGCAGACCCGTGTGGCGGACGTCCGCAGAGTGTGGCGAACGGTCGCGGGCGCGGCAGAGTGTCGCGTCGTCCGATGATCCCGAACAATGGATTGGGCAATCACCGCCGATCCTCGGGCCTGACGCATTGCAATCGGGCCCCGTTCCTCTGCTACTGTCCGCCGCACGCCGCTCGGACCACGGTCACCGTTCTCCTCACAGTGCGCTCCCACGCGCACCCGCCCCGCGAGGAACACCCCATGGCGACGCCCGCCCTGAAGGCTCATCCCGACACGCTCCGCACCCTGCCCGGCGACGACGTCCGGCAGCTCATGTGGCGGTTCGCGGAACGGTACGACCTGCAGATGCTGGTGCAGTCCGCGCGCGGCGTCGCGCGCGGCCCGGTCGCGCGCCTCGTCGCGGAGGGAGGGAGGAACGAGCACGAGTGGACCGCGCGCAAGAACGAGCTCCTCGCCCACTACGACGCGTCGGGGATCACGGCGGCGTTCATGGAGCCGGAGGAGGGCGGCTTCATCGCCGGCCCGAAGAACCTCGCCCTCGCGCTCGCCGCCTTCGAGCTCGCCTGGGTGGACGCGGGCGCGGCGACCGGCGCCCTCGCCGGCTTCCTGGGCCTGTCGCCCATCCACGAGCGCGGCACGCCCGAGCAGGTGCGCCACTACATGAGCCTCGCCGCGCCCGCGAAGCCCGGCGAGGACCGGCGGCCGTGGCGCGCGGCGTTCGCGCTCACCGAGCCCATCCCCTACGTCGGCGTGGACACCGGCATGCTCTCCGGGAAGGTGAGCGTGGCGGAGTGGAAGGAGGGCGAGGAGCCCGTGCTGCGGGTCGAGAAGCGCGGCCGGTTCATCACGAACATGGGGTTCGCGAACTTCGTCACCGCCGCGGTGGACACCGACGATCCGCGCATCAAGTCCTCGTGCCTCGTCATCCTCGAGGAGACGGACGCCGGGACGTTCGACCGCGGCACCCCCACGAAGAAGCTCGTGCACCAGCTCTCCTCGACGAGCGATCCGATCTTCAGCCTGCAAGTTCCGGCGAGCCGCATCGTGGGCGGGTACACCGTGAGGGACGGCGTCATCGTCCCGAGGTTCGACCACTCCGAGGTGATCGAGGCGGTGTTCCGGCGCACGCGCGTGACGGTCGGCGTCATGACCTCCGCGAAGCTGCTCAGCGCGATCGAGCCGGTCATCCGCTACCAGCGCGGGCGGTTCCGCGGCGCCGAGCAGGCCGCGCCCGGATCGGTGCGCTACGAGCTCGGCATCCAGCAGCGCGAGGACGCGCTGCACCGGCTCGTCGAGGTCTGGGCGGCGGGCGAGGCGGGCGCGTCGCTGGGCTTCGCGACGGCTCGCCTGTTCGACGAGCTCGATCCGCTCGAGCGGCGGAAGGACGCCGCGCTCGCGGCCCAGGGCATCTCCGGCATGAAGGCCACCCTCAAGTGGACGAAGGCCCTCGAGCAGAAGGGGCTCGAGCTCCTGGAGCTCGAGGCGCACCCCCGCGGCGAGAAGCAGGAGGCGCGCATCGCGGAGCTCCGCGCCGACGAGCTCGTCCGGTTCGCGCTCCTCGACGCGCAGGCGAACGTCCTCTGCCCCGCGACGAAGCTCTGGAACACCGGCGTCGGCGCGAGCGTGATGCGCGAGGCGGTCTCGCTCATGGGCGGCTACGGCATCACCGAGGACTGCCCGGGGTTCCTCGGCCAGAAGTGGATGGACGCCCAGCTCGAGGCGACCTACGAGGGCCCCGAGGCCGTGCAGCGCCGGCAGCTCTCGGTGACGATGGCGAACCCGCTCTTCCTCGCGCAGCTGAAGGCGTGGGTCCGCGAGCTGCGCCACGTGGCGGGCGCGCACCCGGGCACCGGGGCTTGCGCGCTCGCGTCGGCGATGGAGCTCTGGCTCTGGACGTTCCGGCACCTCGAGCGGTCGACGGACGCGGACGGCGCGAAGCTCGTCCAGTCGCCGCGGCAGGGGGTGACCTTCAAGCTCGCGGACGCGCTCGGCTGGCTCATGGCCGCGCGCAGCCAGATCCTCGACGCGGTCGTGCTCGCCGAGGAGGGCGCGCCGGTGCTCGGCGAGGCGCACGCGGGCACGGCCCGCTTCTTCGCGGACCTCTGCCACGTCCAGGCGGCGCGCGCCGCGGGCGAGGTGGGGCGCATCTGCGCCGAGCTCGTCCACGGCTACAACCGCCACCCGTCGTGGGACGCGGAGGGGTGCGCGGCGTGCTGGTCGGCGAGCGACGCCGAGGCGCTCGAGGGGATCATCCCAGGCCTCGCGGGCTGCACCGGCGACGTGGTCGCCGAGGGCGGCCACCCGGACAAGGAGGGCCCCTGCGCCTCCTGCCAGGGCATCAGCGACTTCCGGACGATGCGGGTGAAGATCGACGGGTGCCTGACGGGCGCGTTGCTCGCGAAGGACCGCGCGGCGGAGGCGCTCTCGAAGGTGATGATCCCCGAGGCGCTCGACTACCCGCAGTAGCCGCGGCGGCCTTCGTCGCCAGGGAGACGCCATTGCAGCCCCTCGGGACCCAGGAACAGCCGGAGCGCCAGACGATGTCCGTGGACATCGCCTGCGTCGGCTTCGGGCCGGCCACGGCCGGCTTCCTCACCACCCTGTCGCGCCGCCTCTCCGCGGCCGACCTCCCGCCACTCGAGAGCGCCGCGGCGCCGGGCCTGCCGCTGCAGGTGGTCTGCTACGAGCGCGCCGACGACCTCGGCTTCGGCGTGTCGGGCGTCGTGACGCGCGCCCGCGGCCTGCGCGCCGCGTTCCCGGACCTCGACGGCGCGCAGATCCCCATGGCGGCGAGGGTGAAGGACGAGCGCGTCCTCTACCTGCTCGATCCTCTCGGCGCGAGCCGCCGGTCGGCCTCGCTGCGCGCGGCGGATCGGACCATCCGCGCGCTGCGCGGCGTGCTGCCCTTCGCCGACGAGGCGCTCGAGCTCCCCTTCACGCCCGAGTTCCTGCACAAGCAGGACGGTTTCGTCTTCTCGATGGGCCAGCTCATGCAGTGGATGAGCGCCCAGGTGCTCGCGTCCGGCGCGGTCCAGCTCTGGCCGGGGACACCCGTCGCGCGGGCGCTCGTCGAGGACGGCAAGGTCCGGGGCGTCCGCCTCGTCGACCAGGGCGTCGATCGCCAGGGGCTCCCGGACGCCGCGTTCATGCCGGGCATGGACGTCCGGGCCGCGCTGACCGTCGTCGGCGACGGGCCGGTCGGCGCGGTCGGGCGCCAGCTCGACGCCGAGCTCGGCATGCCCCCCGGGAACGCGCGGCGCGAGTGGGCGGTCGGCATGAAGTTCGTGGTCGACCTCCCGGAGGACACGCGCCTCGAGCCGGGCACGGTGCTCCACACGCTCGGGTTCCCGGAGCCGGAGATCTTCGGGTTCCTGTACGTCCACCCGGATCACGTCGCGTCGGTCGGCATCTTCGTCCCGAGCGGCTTCGCGTCGCCGGCGCGCACGACCTATCGCTACCTACAGCACTACGTCCAGCACCCCGCGATCTGGCGGCACCTCGAGGGCGCGCGCCTCCGGTCCTGGGGGGCGAAGTCGCTCCTCGAGTCCGGGCGGCGCGGCGAGCCGTTCCTCGCGGGCGACGGGTTCGCGCGGATCGGCGAGGGCTCCGGCTCGACGAACGTCCTCACGTCCTCGGGCGTGGACGAGGCCTTCACGACGGGCGTCCAGCTCGCGGAGGGCGTCATCGCGCTCCTCGAGGCGGGGAGGCCGCTCACGAAGGAGGGCCTGGAGGAGGCCTACGTCGCCCGTCGCCGCGCGAGCTGGATCGAGGCGGAGGCGAGGATCGCCGAGAAGGCGCGCGACGGCTTCCAGCGCGGGTTCGTGCCCGGCCTCGTCGGGATGGCGCTCGCGGGCCTCACGCGCGGCAGGGTGTCGCTCGGCCACGAGCCGCCGCACCCGGCCGACGCGGTCGGCACGCTGGAGGACTTCTACGCGGGCCGGATCCCGGCCGAGGAGCTCGCGCGGCTGCGGGCGGAGTGCGAGGCGAGGGGCGTCCCGCTGCACGACGCGCTCATGGATCGCGCCGGCTGGCCGGCCGTGCCGCTCGACGGGAAGCTCCTCGTGTCGCAGCAAGACGCGCTCCTCATGGGCGGCAAGGTCCAGGCGCCCCCCGGCTACGCGGATCACGTCGGGTTCCGCTCCGCCGAGCGCTGCCGCGCCTGCGGCAAGCGCGTCTGCGTCGAGATCTGCTCGGCCGAGGCGCTCCGGCCGGGCGCCGACGGCGTGCCGAGCTTCGACCGCGAGAAGTGCGTCCACTGCGGCGCGTGCCTGTGGAGCTGCACCGGACGCCTCGAGGGGACCGACGAGGTGAACCTCGAGCTCCGCGCCGGGACGGGCGGGCTTCACTCCGCGGAGAACTGATCGCAAACCCCCGCCCCCGCCGCTCGCCGGCGGGCGCGCACGACGAGGAGCCCATGAGCACCGGATACCAGATCGTCGTCCTCGGGAGCGTCGTCCCGGACCCGCTCCAGACCCTCGAGCCCGCCCAGACGCCGCAGGGGCCGGGCCTCAAGAACGAGCTCATGCTGCCGCACGTGCTCGACCCGTGGGCCGCCCACGCGCTGTACGAGGCGGCGAACCTCGCGGCGCGAACGCCGGGCTCGAAGGTGACGCTCCTCTCGCTCGGCCCGAAGGCGAAGCTCCAGCAGGTCATGATGGCGGTCGGCCAGCGGGTCCCCTTCGAGCTCGTCGCGCTCGACGGCCCCGCCGGCGGCTTCACCGATCCCCACGAGGTCGCGGCGAGGCTCGCCGACGCCGTGAAGGCGCTCCCCGGCCTCGATCGCTCCCGGCTGCTCCTGTTCGGCGGCTGGGAGTCGGCCTCGCGCGGTGCGGGCGTCACCCTCCAGCTCGTCGGCGAGCGGCTCGAGATCCCCGATCAGTTCCAGGGCGTCGACCAGCTCACGCCAGGTCCGGACGGCGCGTTCGAGGTGCTCGAGCGCGTGGAGGGCGGGAGGCACCAGGTGTCCTCCTGCGCCGGCGCCCCCGCGGTGCTCGGCTGGGCGACCGGCAGCCTCGGCGAGCCCAAGAACAACCCGCAGGTCGGCATGGCCAACATGCGCGCGATCATGCCCGCCCTGCAGAAGGCCGCGCCCGCGCCGGTCGGCACGGGTCGCGTCGAGTACCTCTCGGTCGCCGTGCCGAGGACGCAGCGCGAGACCCGCATCGTGAAGGACATGAGCCCCGACGACGTCGCGCGCGAGCTCGTCGAGTGGATCGCCCAGGACTAGCGCGAGGGAGCCCGACCATGGACACCGTCCTCCTCCTCACCCACACCGAGGCCGATGGCGGCCTCCCGCGCGCCGCGCTCGAGGCGCTCTCCGCGGCGCGCGCTGTCGGCGGGCCGCTCGCCGTCGGCCTGTTCGGCGCCTCCGTCGAGCGGGCGGCCGCGGCGCTCGCGGGCGCAGGCGCCACGAAGGTGCTCGCCGTCGAGGGCCCCGCCTTCGACGACCCGCGTTACGGCACCGACGCGGCGGCCGCCACGGCGCTCGCCAGGGCCTCCGGCGCGACCGTCGTCGTCGCGCCCGCGACGAGCCGAATGGCGCGCGTGGCGGCCGGGGTCGCGCAGCGGCTCGGCGGGCGCGTGGACACCCACGTGACGCAGGTCGCGTCCGACGGCGGCGTCGCCATCACCCGCTGGTTCTACAAGCAGCGCATCGAGGCGAAGCTCCGGCGCGAGGAGCGCCCCTGGGTGCTGCTCGTCGATCCGGGCGCGTACCCCGCGGCGACGGTCGAAGGCGGCGCCTCCCCCGTGGTCGAGCGGCTCGCGCTCTCCGCCGACGGCCTGACGCGGACCAAGGTCCTGGGGCTGCGGGCGCCCTCGTCGGGCGAGCAGACGATCCGCCCCGACGCGAAGCTCCTCTTCGTCGCCGGGGCGGGCTGGACGAAGAAGCAGGCGTCCGGGAAGCCCGAGCCGGAGCGCGCCGAGCAGCTCATCCTCGGCCTGCTGCGAAGCGCCGGCGCCTCGCTCGGCTCGTCCAAGTCGCTCGTGGATCAGGCGGGGGAGGGGCAGAAGGTGTTCGAGTTCATGACACACCTGAACCAGGTCGGCCAGACCGGCTCCACCCCTCGCCATCCCAAGGGGCTCGCGACCTGCTGCCACGGTGAGGAGCCGCACGTCGTCGGCTGGCGCTTCATCCGCGAGCGGCGCGCGGTGAACCTCGACGCGGGCTGCGGGTGGGCGAGGGGCAAGGCGGACGTGCTGTACGTGGCGGACGCCTTCGCGGTGATGGAGAAGGTGAACGCGCTCCTCGCCGCGAAGAGGTGACGAACCTCGACCGGCCGGCGCCGGACCAGCCCCGCTCCTCTCGCGTCGCCGGGTTCGCGGAGCCGGCAGACGAGCGCTCGCGCCAGGCAGCCCTTTGCCGACACCGCCCGGACGGTGTATGGCTACGCCCGCATGAAGACGCTCACCGAGCTCAGCGGATCCCTGATTAGGACGGCGGCGGCCGCGGTCGCCCAGGCCCGGCGTTCACTCCCGGCCGAGGAGAAGCCGGCCGCCCCCGTCGCCGCGGCCGCCGAGGCGCCGGCCCCGGCCGCGCCGGAGGGCGCTGTCGCCGAGGCGCCCACCGAGGCGCAGGAGGCCGCGCCGGTCGAGGCCGCTGCGCCCGCCGAGACGGCGGAGGCAGCGCCCGCGGCGACGGCAGAGGCGCCGAAGCCCGCGGCGGAGGGAGAGAGCGAGGCGGTCAAGGCCGCGCTCGACGCCGCAGTGGCGACGGCCACGGGCCTGTCGGGCGATCGGCTCGCCATGCTTCGCGCCGCCGTCGAGGTGGTGGGGCGCCGGGCCGAGGACGTGCGGCTCGTCCGCGTGTTCGGCGTCGAGGAGCCGGTCCCGGGCGCGAAGACGAGCGGCGGTCACCAGTACCTCGTGGACTTCTTCCCGCAGAGCATGAAGCAGACCGTGAGCTCTCCCCGCGACGAGCGCGGCGGCCGCGGTGGCCGTGGCGGTCGCGGTGGACCCGGCGGCGGTCGGGGAGGCGGCGGTGGCGGCCGCGGCGCTGGCGGCACCAAGGCCGGCGCGACCGGCGGCTTCTCGATGGACTCGCTCCGCGAGGATCGCAAGAACGAGCGCGGTCGCGGACGGCCGGGCGGCGGTGGCCGGAGGCCGGGTGGCGGCGCCGGTGGCGGTCGTCCGGGCGGTGCCCCGAAGAAGTAGCCTCGCGCAAGGACCCACCCGACGAGCATGCACGATCCCCTCGCACCGCTCCTGGCGGACGGCGTCATCGAAGAGGTCTGCGCGCGCCTCAAGAGCGGCAAGGAGGCGGACCTCTGGCTCGTCCGCCACGGCGGCGAGGTCGTCGCCGCCAAGGTCTACAAGGCGCGCGAGGCGCGGAGCTTCCGGAACAACGCCGGCTACAAGGAAGGGCGGCAGGTCCGCGACTCGCGCATGCAGCGCGCGATGGACCGGGGCAGCCGCTTCGGGCAGGCCGCCGCCGAGGAGGCGTGGAAGGCGAAGGAGGCCGACGCGCTCCACGCGCTGCACGCCGCCGGCGTCCGGGTCCCCAGGCCGGTGATGTTCTACGAGGGCGTGCTCCTCATGGAGCTCGTCGTCGACGCGAACGGACACCCAGCGCCGCGCCTCGTGGACGCGCAGGTCGCGCCCGAGGAGGCGGCGGCGCTCTACGCCGACCTGCGCAGCCAGATCGTCCGGATGCTCGGCTGCGATCTCATCCACGGCGATCTCTCGCCCTACAACATCCTCCTCGGCTGGAACGGCCCGGTGGTGATCGACTTCCCGCAGGTGGTCGGCGCCGCGCACAACAGCCAGGCGGAGTCGTTCTTCCAGCGCGACCTCGAGAACGTGCGGCGGTTCTTCGCCGGCATCGCCCCCGAGCTCCACGCGGCCTCCGGGGACGGGCACGAGATCTGGCGCGCGTACGTACGGCGCGAGCTCAGCTCCGACTTCGTGCCGAGTGGCCGGCCGCCGGAGCCCGCCCCGCGGGGAGGCGAGAGGCAGGGACAGCGGCACGGGCGCGGCCACGGCGAGCGTCACCCGCAGCGGCCGCAGCAGCAGGAGCCGCGGCGGGATCGCGTCTGGCAGGAACGGCGGGAGCGGCCGGCGCACGCGCCCCCGGCGCGCGAGACCCACGCGCCCGCGCAGCCGCGCGCCCACCACGAGCCCTCCGGGTCCGGGGCGCGGCAGATTTCGCACCTTTCGCCCGGCGCACGCCACGAGCCGACCACGCAGCAGGCCGGACAGCGTCCGGCGCAGCCCGGACAGCGCCAGCAGCAGCCCGGACAGCGCCAGCAGCAGTCCGGGTCGCGCCAGCAGCAGCAGTCCGGGTCGCGCCAGCAGCAGCAGTCCGGGCCGCGCCAGCAGCAGCAGTCCGGGCCGCGCCAGCCGCAGCAGCCCGGGCCGCGCCAGCCGCAGCAGCCCGGACAGCGCCAGCCGCAGCAGCAGTCCGGACCGCGCCAGCCGCAGAACGCGCCGCGCGCGGGCGGACCGCGGCAGCCTGGACGTGGCGGACCGGGCCGTCGCCGCGACGCTCCCGCGCCGGAGGTGATCCGCGTGAGTCGTCCGCCGCTCGGCCCGGCTGCACCCGTCGCACCGCAGCAGGGCAGACCCTCCGGTCCGCCTCCCGGCGCTCCGCGCGGGGAGGGGCCGTCCCCCCAGCACGAGCGCCGTCACCCGCACCGCAGGCGCGGGTAGAACACCGGTCGAGCCGGCGAGGCGCCCGGCGCGTCAGCGTCGCTTCGGCTTCGCCTGGAGCTCGATCGCCACCGGCGTGCTCTTGTCGAAGTCGAAGCGCGCGCGGATCTCGTCTCCCTCGCGCAGGTCCGACAGCTTGGCCGGACGGTCGTCGAGCGTCACGCGGGTCTCCTCCGCCACGTGAAGCTCTGCGGCGGGCGCGCCCTCGCGCGCGATGGTGACGCTGCGCCCCATCCCGAGGAGCCCATCGCCGACCGACTTCACGGTGCCCTTCACCTCGAACGGATGGTCGCTGGCGATGGGCGAGCGAGCGGCCGCCGGGCTGGCGGGCCGCTGGGTCTCGCGCGTGGACGTCGCGCAGCCCGCGAGCCCCGCGGCGAGGACGAGCGCCGACACGAACAGTGACAGTCGCATGATCTTCTCCCTCCCTGCAGAGAAGGTGGCCTCGCGCTCGGCGGGCGGCCACCGGCGCTGGCCCGTGCGCCCCGCGGCGAACGCTTCAGGCGCCCTCGACGCGGTCGCGGAGCCGGTAGCCGACGCCCGGCTCGGTGACGAGCAGGCGGGGCCGGGCGGGGTCCGCCTCGACCTTCTTGCGGAGCTCGGCCATGTGCACGCGGACGTAGTGCGCCTCCGTCGCGTTCGGACCCCACACCTCCCGCAGGATCTGACGGTGGGTGAGCACCTTTCCGGCGTGTCGCGCGAGCAGCGCGAGGAGGCGGAACTCGGTCGGCGTGAGCCGCACCTCGCGACCGTCCACGGTCACCTCGCGCCGGGCGAGGTCCACGCGGAGCGGTCCGGCCTCGATCACGGCGGGCTCGCCGGGCCGCGCCTGGGCATGCCGCAGCGCGACCCGGAGCCTGGCGAGCAGCTCGTTCACGCCGAACGGCTTCGTGAGGTAGTCGTCCGCGCCCGCGTCGAGGGCGTTCACCTTGTCCTCCTCGCGGCCTCGCGCCGACAGCACGACGATCGGCGCCGTCGTCCACTCGCGCAGGCGCCGCGCCAGATCCACCCCGTCGCCGTCCGGCAGCGTGAGGTCGAGGAGGTAGACGTCGGGGGTGTGGCTCGTCGCGAGCTGCTCGGCCTCGCGCGCCGTCTCGGCCTCGAGGAGCCGGTACCCCCGCGAGGTGAGGGCGGCGCGCAGGAACCGGCGCACCTGCGCCTCGTCGTCGACGACGAGCACGAGCGGTCCGGTCGCCGTCATGCGCTGCCTTCCGCGGGCTCGGCGGGCGGCGGCCGCTCGGACGGCAAGGGCAGGGTGAGCCGGAACACGGCGCCCCCGCCGGGGCGATTGGCGGCGACGAGCCTGCCCCCGTGCACCTGGGCGATGGCGCGGGCGATGGGCAGGCCCAGGCCGACGCCCCGGACCCCGGCGTGCGCGCCGCGGTGGAACCGCTCGAAGATCCGCTCCTCGTCGCCCGAGGGGATCCCGGGGCCGCGGTCCGCCACGTCCACGGAGAGCGTACCCCCGTCGCGCTCCGCGCGGATGTCGAGCGGCGAGCCCGGGGGCGTGTACTTCGCGGCGTTCTCGAGGAGGTTCCTGAACAGCTGCTCGAGCAGCACCGGATCGATCGAGACGAGCGGCAGATCGTCCGGCAGCGTGGTCGTGACGCGCCTCCCCGCGAGCCGGCGCTCGAGCCGGGTGAGCGCCCCGCCGATCACCTCGACGAGCGGCACCCACTCGCGCTTCGGCTCCACGGTGCCGGAGTCGAGCCGGGTCATGTCGAGCAGGTTCGCGACGAGCCGCTCGAGCCGCTCCGCCTCCTCGCAGATCGCGTCAGTGAGATCCCTCCGCGTGGCGGCATCCAGCTCCGCCTCGGCGCGCAGCGTCGAGGCGGCCCCGGTGATGGCCGCGAGCGGCGTCCGGAGATCGTGGGAGACCGAGGAGAGGAGCCCGCTGCGCAGCTCCTCGGTCTTCGCTCGCAGCGCAGCCTGACGCGCCTCCGCAGCGAGCCGCACGCGATCGAGGGCGAGCGCCACCTGGCGCGCGAGCGCCTCGAGCAGCGTGTGCTGCTCTGCGCCGAGCCCGCGCTCGCCCTCGGTCCGCAGGGCGAGCACCGCGAGGACGTCGCCCCACGCGCGCACGGGTGCGCAGATCACCGGCTCCCCGGGGAGGGTGTCGGTCCCGCGCCCGGCGGGCTGCCCGTGCGCGGCGACCCACTGCGCGACCGCGCGCTCGGACGGGCTGAGCGCCGCCTCGCGCGGAACCGCCGCGAGGTCGGAGAGATCGCCGTCGCCACGTACGCGCAGGAACACGACCTCGACGTCGAACGCCTCGGCGATCGCCCTGGCGCACACGGCCGCGACGCCCTCGTCGTCGAGGGCCGCGCCGAGCTCGCGGCTGATCCCATACAGCGCCGAGGTCCTGCGCTCGCGGCCGACCGCCGCCGCCTGCTGCTCGCGCAGCCGCAGCGTGAGGGTGCCGATGACGACGCTCACGCCGAAGAGCATCACGAAGGTGAGGAGGTAACGCGCGTCGGACACGTTCAGCGTGTACGGCGGCGGCACGAAGAAGAAGTCGTACGAGACGACCGCCAGCGCCGCCGCCAGGACGGAGGCGCGGCGTCCGGTGGTGAGCGCCGCGATCATCACCCCGAGCAGGAACAGCATCTCGACGTCGGGGACGCCGAGGAGCGCCCGCGCCGCGCGCGCCACGGCGGTGGTCAGCGCGATGACGACGAGCGCCCGCAGGTATCCGGCGCCGCGCGCGGGCGCTCGCTGCACCGCAGAAACGCGCTCGTGATCCTCGTCGGCCCCGCCGGCGAGCACGGTCACCTCGATGTCCCCGCTGCCGCGGATGATGTCGTCGAGGAGGGAGCCGCGAAGCCGGTCGCGCCAGCGCGGGTGGCGCGGCTTGCCGAGCACGATGCGCGTGACGTTGCGCCGCCGGGCGAACTCCAGGATCGCGTCCGGGACGCCCACCCCCGTGAGCCGCGCGACCTCCGCGCCGAGCGACTCGGCGAGGCGCAGGTGGGCCTCGAGGCGTTCGCGATCCTCGTCGCCGAGCGGCGGCCTCCCCGAGGCCTGCACCGACGCGGCGACCCAGGGAGCTCGCAGGCCCGCCGCGATCCGGCGCGCGGCGCGGACGAGCCGGGCCGAGTCGGGCGCGGGGCCGACGCACACGAGGACGCGCTCCGCGGTGGGCCAGGGCACGTCCACCCCGTGCTCCGCGCGATACTCGAGGACGTCGGAGTCCACGCGCTCCGCCATGCGGCGCAGGGCGAGCTCGCGGAGCGCGAGCAGGTTCCCGCGCTGGAAGAAGTGCTCCCGGGCGCGCTCCGCCTGCTCGGGCAGGTACACCTTGCCTTCCCGGAGGCGCTGGAGGAGCTCCTCCGGCGCGACGTCCACGATCTCCACCTCGTCCGCGCGCTCCAGGATGGAGTCGGGCACCGTCTCGCGCACGGGGACGTGCGTGATCTGCTCCACCACGTCGTTCAGGCTCTCGACGTGCTGGACGTTGAGGGTCGTGTACACCTCGACGCCCGCGTCGAGCAGCTCGACCACGTCCTGCCAGCGCTTCGCGTGGCGCGAGCCGGGGGCGTTCGTGTGCGCGAGCTCGTCGAGGAGGAGGATGCGGGGGCGGCGTGCGAGCGCGGCGTCGAGGTCGAACTCCTCGAGCACCCGGCCGCGATACGGCAGCGCACGCCGCGGCAGCATCTCGAGCCCGAGCATGAGGCCGGCCGTGTCGTAGCGGCCGTGGGTCTCGATCGCGCCGATCACCACGTCGACCCCCTCGGCCTCGAGGTCCCGCGCGACCTGCAGCATGCGATACGTCTTGCCCACGCCGGGCGCGAAGCCGAAGAAGATCTTGAACCGCGTGCGCGCCTCGCGCCGCGCCTCGGCCGTGACGCGCGCGAGGAGCGCGTCCGGATCCGGGCGCCCCGGCTGCCGCGTCATGGCCGCGCTCCAGTCACCTCCGAACCCAAGCCATCACTGACCGAGCCCGTCAAGCGCCAGGTTGAGCGCGAGGACGTTCACCCGGGGAGCCCCGAAGAGCCCGAGGAGCGGCCGCTCGACGTGCGCCTCGACGAGCGCGCGCACCCGGTCCGGCGGAAGGCCGCGCGCGCGCGCGATGCGCCGCACTTGATAGAGCGCCGCGGCGGGCGACACGTGCGGGTCGAGCCCGCTGCCGGAGGCGGTCACGAGATCCACCGGCACGGGCGCGACGTTCCCGGGGTCGGCCGTCCGGAGCGCCTCGACGCGGCGGCGAACGGCCGCGACGAGCGCGGGGCTCGTCGGGCCCAGGTTCGATCCCGCGGACGCGAGGCCGTCGTAGGGCACGCGGGTCGTCGCGGAGGGCCGGCTCCAGAAGTACCGCGGCGAGGTGAAGGGCTGCCCGACGAGCGCCGAGCCGGCGGGGCGAGCGCCGGCGCTCACGACGCTGCCGGTCGCCTGCGCGGGGAACAGCACGCGCGACAGGCCGGTCACCACGGCCGGGTAGACGCCGCCGAGGAGGAGGGTGAAGGCGGCGAGCAGCACGGAGACGGCGCGGATCACGGGCACCTCTAGGCCAGGTGGAGCGCAGCGAGCGCGAGGTCGATGAGCTTGATGCCCGCGAAGGGCAGGACGAGCCCCCCCAGCCCGTAGAGCAGCAGGTGCCGCGCGAGGATCGCGCTCGCCGGCGCGGGACGGTAGGCGATGCCGCGGAGCGCGAGCGGGATGAGCGCGACGATCACGAGCGCGTTGAAGATGACGGCCGACAGGATCGCGCTCGCGGGCGAGTGGAGCCGCATGACGTCGAGCGCGCGGAGGGGCGGGTAGGTCGTGGCGAACGCCGCGGGGATGATGGCGAAGTACTTGGCCACGTCGTTCGCGATGCTGAAGGTCGTGAGCGCCCCGCGCGTCATGAGGAGCTGCTTTCCGATCTCGACGATCTGGATGAGCTTCGTCGGGTTCGAGTCGAGGTCGACCATGTTGCCGGCCTCCTTCGCCGCCTGCGTGCCCGTGTGCATGGCGACGGCGACGTCGGCCTGGGCGAGGGCAGGCGCGTCGTTCGTGCCGTCGCCGGTCATGGCCACGAGGTGGCCCTTCGCCTGCCAGCCGCGGATGTGCGCGAGCTTCATCTCCGGCGTGGCCTCGGCCAGGAAGTCGTCGACGCCTGCCTCCGCGGCGATGGAGGCCGCGGTGAGGGCGTTGTCGCCGGTGATCATGACGGTGCGGATCCCCATCCGCCGCAGCTCGGCGAACTTCTCCGCGATGCCGCCCTTCACGACGTCCTTCAGCTCGATCACGCCGAGCGCCCTGCTCCCGTCGGCGACCACGAGCGGCGTCGCCCCGCGGCGCGCGACGTCCTCGGCGATCGTGCGCACGGTGTCCGGGAGGCGTCCACCCTCCGCCTCGACGAACCGGGCGACGGCGTCCAGCGCCCCCTTCCGCACGCGGCGGGCGCCGACGTCGACGCCGCTCATCCGCGTCTGGGCGGCGAAGGGGACGAACAGCGCGCCGGGCTCGAGCGTCCGCCCGCGGAGCCCGTGCCGCTCCTTCGCGAGCACCACGATGCTGCGCCCCTCCGGCGTCTCGTCCGCGAGGGACGCGAGCTGCGCCGCGTCGGCGAGCGCTCGCTCCGCGACGCCGTCGCCCGGCAGGAACGCAGTGGCCTGGCGGTTCCCTAGGGTGATCGTCCCCGTCTTGTCGAGGAGGAGCACGTCCACGTCGCCGGCGGCCTCGACCGCTCGGCCTGAGGTGGCGATCACGTTCGCGCGGATCATCCGGTCCATCCCGGCGATCCCGATCGCTGAGAGGAGCCCGCCGATGGTCGTGGGGATGAGGCACACGAGGAGCGCGACGAGCACCGTCAGCCCCACCGGCGCCCCGGCGCCGGCCGTCCGGACCGCGTGGACCGAGAACGGCAGGAGCGTGGCGGTCGCGAGGAGGAAGACCAGCGTGAGCGCGGCGAGCAGGATGTCGAGCGCGATCTCGTTGGGGGTCTTCTGGCGCTTCGCGCCCTCCACGAGCCCGATCATCCGGTCGAGGAACGACCCGCCAGGCTCGGCGGTGATGCGGACCACGAGCCAGTCGGAGAGGAGGCGCGTCCCGCCCGTGACCGCGCTCCGATCTCCGCCGCTCTCGCGGATGACGGGGGCGCTCTCGCCGGTGATGGCGCTCTCGTCCACCGACGCGATCCCCTCGATCACCTCGCCGTCGCCGGGCACGATCTGGCCAGCCTCCACCCAGACGACGTCCCCCGGGCGGAGGCGAGCGGCGGGGACGTCCTCGCGCGGCGAGGCGCGGGACGGGGTCGCGAGCCGCGTCGCCACCACCTCGCGGCGGGCGCGGCGCAGCGTGTCGGCCTGCGCCTTCCCGCGCCCCTCGGCGATCGCCTCGGCGAAGTTCGAGAACAGCACGGTGAACCAGAGCCAGGCGGCGGCGGCGAGGATGAACCCGGCGGGCGCGTCGCCCCGCCCAGTCACGAGCGCGTGGAGGAAGAGCGCGGTCGTGAAGGCGCTGCCGACCTCCACCGTGAACATCACGGGGTTGCGGACCAGGGTTCGCGGGTCGAGCTTCCGCAGCGCGTCGAGCAGAGCGGCCCCGACGACCGTTCGTGGAAGCAGCGTCCGGCTTCGGGCAGGCGGATGGGCGGCGACGTCCATGGATCACCAGGAGTGGAGCTGCAGGTGCTCCACGATCGGCCCGAGCGCGAGCGCAGGCAGGAACGTGAGGGCGCCCACGAGGAGGACGGTCCCCACGAGCAGCCCGGCGAAGAGCGGGCCATGGGTCGGGAGCGTCCCTGCGCTCGGCGGAACGGTGCGCTTCTGCGCGAGCGCTCCCGCCATGGCGAGGACGGGGACGAGCACCCCGTAACGACCGACGAGCATCGCGACGTCCGTCGCGCGCGTCCAGAACGGTCCGTCCGCGGTCAAGCCGCCGAACGCGGAGCCGTTGTTGTTCGCCGCCGAGGAGAAGGCGTAGAGGAGCTCGCTGAACCCGTGGGCCCCGGGGTTCGCCGCCGCGGCCGCCGCGGAGGGGACGAGGCACGCGAGCGCCGTACCGCCGAGGACGACCGCCGACGGCAGGAGGATGGCGACGCTCGCCAGCTTGATCTCCCGAGCCTCGATCTTCTTGCCGAGGTACTCGGGGGTGCGGCCGACCATCAGGCCGGAGACGAACACCGCCACGACGACGAACAGGAGCATCCCGTACAGCCCGGAGCCGACGCCGCCGAACACGACCTCGCCGAGCTGCATGAGCCACATGGGCCAGAGGCCGCCGAGCGGCGTGAGGCTGTCGTGCTGCGCGTCGACGGAGCCGTTCGACGCGGCCGTCGTCGCCGCCGCCCAGATCCCGGCGTCCACCGGTCCGAGGCGCGCCTCCTTGCCCTCCATGTTTCCGCCCGCCTGGAGCGGCCCGGGCTGCTCGTCCACGCCGACCGCCGTGATCGCCGGGTTACCGGCCTGCTCGGCGGCGACGGTCGCCATGGTGAGCGGAACGAGGATGACGAGCATGGCCGAGTACAGCGTCCACGCGTGCCGCCGATCCCCCACCCACCCGCCGAAGGTGAAGCACAGCGCCGCCGGCACGAGGAGGATGGCGAGCGCCTCGGCGAGGTTCGTGAGCGGCGTCGGGTTCTCGAAGGGATGCGTCGAGTTCGCGGCGTAGTAGCCGCCTCCGTTGGTGCCGAGCTGCTTGATCGCGACCTGCGAGGCCACGGGGCCCATCGGGATGGCCTGCTCGACGACCGGCCGACCGCTCGCGTCGGGCACCGGGTCGCGGAGCGGCCATCGCCCCACGCCACCGAAGGACTGGACCACCCCCTGCCCGGCGAGCAGCAGGGCGAGGCCGAGCGACAGGGGGAGCAGGACGTGCAGCGTGCTCCGCGTCAGGTCGACCCAGAAGCTGCCGAGCCCCTGCGTCGAGCGGCGCACGAGCCCGCGCGTGAGCGCGGCGAGCACCGCGATCCCCGTCGCCGCCGAGAGGAAGTTCTGGACCGCGAGCCCTGCCATCTGGACGAGCGGGCTCAGCGTCGCCTCGCCGCCGTAGCTCTGCCAGTTGGTGTTGGTGACGAAGCTCACGGCGGTGTTCACGGCGACGTCGCGCGGGACCGCGGCGAGCCGCCCCGGGTCGAGCGGCAGCGCCGGCTGGAGCCGCTGCAGCGCGTAGAGCAGCAGGAGCCCGGCACCGTTGAAGGCGAGCACGGCCGCCGCGTAACGGCGCCAGCTCATCTCCTCCGCGGGATCGACGCCGGCGAGCCGGTAGACCGCGCGCTCCACGGGGCCCAGCAGACGTCCCACGAGCGGGGCCTCGCCGCGCATCGCGCGGCCGATCCAGCCGCCGAGCGGGACGGCGAGCACGGTGAGCGCGCCGAAGAACACCGCGATCTCGGCGTACGCCGCCCCGGTCACGAGAGCCTCTCCGGGAAGAGCAGCGCGAACACGAGGTACACGGCCAGGCCGAGCGCGAGCGCGCCGGCGATCGAGGTGAGGATCGTCACGCGGTCCTCCGGGCGCGGGCGAACGCCCGGACCTCGAGCCAGAGCTCCCGGCCCGTGACGAGCACGCACGCCGTCGCGAAGCCGAGCGTCGAGCCGCCCCAGCGGCCAAGGTGAGCGATCTCCCCGATCACGGGGACGAGGTTCACGGCGAGGAGCATGGCCAGGAGCACCAGATCTCCGCGGGCGGGCACGGACGCGGCCGCGGTGCCCTCTCGCGAGGTGACGACGAGTCGAAGTCGGCCGGGTCGTGACGGCATGGTCTCTCCTCACCCTGGAGCGTACGGGCGGGGAGGTCAGCGCCGGGTCAAGCTTCGTCGCCGCGCCGTCAGCGTCCCGTCAACGAACACGGCGGCCGGCGGAGGTCGCGCTCGCCCGGCACCGGGCACCTTGACGCCGCCTTGATACGGGCATGCGCAGTCTTGATGCCGGGCCGAGGTCCCGGCCGCGAAGCTCTCCGTGCACATGGCAAACCCCCCGCTAGAGCCCCTCCAAGGACGCAAAGGGAACGGCGCACCGGCGCCGGCCGAGACGGCACCTTCCCAGGCGGAGAGCCCGGCGACCCTCGGCGCCCGCCTTCGACGCGTGCTGTTCGGAGCGCCGAGGGACGTCCAGGACCCGCGCACGCATCACGGCATCTCGCTCGTCGCGCTCCTCGCGTGGGTGGGCCTCGGGGCCGACGGGCTCTCGTCGTCCGCCTACGGTCCCGACGAGGCATTCCGGGCGCTCGGCCACCACACGTCGCTCGCGGTCGCGCTCGCGCTCGCCACCGGCCTCACGGTCCTCATCATCTCGGTCGCCTACGGGCAGATCATCAAGCGCTTCCCCTTCGGCGGCGGCGGGTACGTGGTCGCGACCGAGCTGCTCGGGGCGCGGGTGGGGGTCGTGTCCGGGGCGGCGCTGCTCGTGGACTACGTGCTCACGATCTCCGTGTCGATCGCCTCGAGCGGGGACGCGATCTGGAGCTTCCTCTCCGGCGGCTCCAGCCCGTGGAAGCTGCCCGCCGAGATCGCCGCCATCGCGCTGCTCGTCGTCCTCAACCTCCGCGGCGTGAAGGAGTCCGTCTCCTTCCTCGCGCCGATCTTCGGCCTGTTCCTCGTCACCCACGTGATCCTGATCGCCGGCGGCGTCGGCTCGCACGTCACCGAGGTGCCCCGCGTCGCGGGGGAGGTCACGCATGGCCTGCGCGCCGGCGTCGCCGAGCTCGGCGCGGTGGGCCTCTTCGCGGTCTTCCTCCGCGCCTACTCGATGGGCGCCGGGACGTACACCGGCATCGAGGCCGTCTCGAACGGCATCCAGATCATGCGCGAGCCGAAGGTCGCGACGGCCCGCCGGACCATGACCTACATGGCGGTCTCGCTCGCGGTGACGGCCGCCGGGATCCTCGTCTGCTACCTGCTCTTCCGCGCGGCGCCGGAGCCGGGCAAGACCATGAACGCCGTGCTGCTCGAGCGGTTCGCCGGCGGCTTCCGGCCCGGCGGTCTCGCCGTCGGCCACGGGTTCGTGGTCGTCACGCTGCTCGCCGAGGCCGCGCTCCTCGTGGTGGCCGCGCAGGCCGGCTTCATCGACGGTCCGCGCGTGATGGCGAACATGGCCACCGACTCATGGCTGCCGCACCGGTTCGCCCAGCTCTCCGACCGGCTCACCACGCAGAACGGCGTGCTGCTCATGGGCGCGGCGTCGCTCGCGACGCTCTACTACACGCGGGGAGACATCACCCGGCTCGTCACGATGTACGCGATCAACGTGTTCGTGACGTTCTCGATCTCCCAGTTCGCCATGCTGCGCTACTGGCGTCGCACCCGGACGGCCGGCCGCCGGCGCGGGCTCGCCATCCACGGGGTCGCCTTCGCGCTCTGCGCGTCGATCCTCGCGGGCACGATCTACGAGAAGGGCGAGCAGGGCGGCTGGATCACCATCGCCGTGACGGGGCTCGTCGTCGGGCTCTGCTTCGTGATCCGGCGGCACTACCGGGCCGTGCAGGACAGCCTGAAGCGGCTCGACGCGATCCTCGAGGTCCTGCCGCCGGCGCCGGGTGGTCCCCGGCCGGCCATGGACCCGCGCGCGCCCACCGCGGTGCTCCTCGTCGGGGGCTACAGCGGCCTCGGCGTGCACGCGCTCCTCACCGTGCAGCGCACGTTCCCCAACTTCTTCAAGAACTTCGTCTTCATCTCGGTCGGGGTGGTGGACTCCGCCGCGATGAAGGGGATCGAGGAGGTCGATCGCGTGCGGGCGCGCACCCAGGCGAGCCTCGAGCAGTACGTGGAGCTCGCGCACCGGCTGAAGCTCGCCGCGGACTGGCGCATGGACCTCGGGACCGAGGCGGTGGACGTGGGGGAGCGGCTCTGCGCGTCCATCGCCCAGGAGTTCCCGCGCGCGGTGTTCTTCGCCGGCAAGCTCGTCTTCCAGAAGGAGCGCTGGTTCCAGCGGCTGCTCCACAACGAGACCGCCTACGCGCTCCAGCGCCGGCTCCAGTTCCGCGGGCTCTCCGCGATGGTGATGCCGGTGCGGGTGCTCGCCGACGGGGGGTGAGCCGGCGCGGCGCTCCATCCCCGAGCCGCCGCGCCCCGACCGCCCCCCGGGAGCTCGACCGCGACGAGACCGCAGCCGACGTCGCGGGTCGCGTCAGGTGGTCGCCGGGATGCCGCCGGGCGGCACCCGGTGGGCCGGCGAGCGGCCCCAGGCGCGCAGGCGCAGGCCCAGCGCGAGGAGCAGCGCCCCGAACAGCACGGCGTACGCGCCCACCCAGAGCGCGAGCGCGAGCGCGCCGGCCGCAGGAGCGGCGAAGAGCAGGACGCCGAACGCCACGGACAGCGCGCCGGAGAGGCCGAGCAGCCACTCTCCGCGGATGCGCTTGCGCAGGCGCACGGCCGCGACGATCTGGGCGAGCCCCGTCACCACGGCCCAGCTCGCCACGACGAAGACGAGCGCTAGGGCGCCGATGCCGGGCCAGCCGAGCGCGACGGCGCCGGCGAGGATGCTCAGGATCCCCTCGAAGGCGAGCGATCCCCAGCGCGGCTCGCCGCTCGGGCGCCGGAAGGCGAGCGCGAGGAGGATCGCCCCGTTCACGATCGCGTACACGCCGAAGAGCACCACGAGGGCGAAGAGGCTCGCCTGCGGAGCGACGAACGTCAGGACGCCGAACACGATCGCCGCCACGCCGCGGAGCGCGAGGGCCCACCACCGATCCGCCAGCAACAGGTACGTCATGGCCGCTCTCCTCTCGACGAGGCGAGGCGGCCGGGGCACGCGGCCTTGGCGACCGCCGCGCGAGCGTCGTGTGGTTTCCGTTGCGAGGGGATCCTGGGGACGGGCGCGGGGCCCCGCAAGGCAGCGAACGCCCTGGCGCGCGCACGCGCCGCGGCCTGTCCGCGCGCTCGGGCGCGGTCGAAGCGGTGCGGGACGGAGCGAAGGGTCCTACGAGCTCACGACGGCGACGCGACGGATGGTCTCGACGAGGCGCTCGATCGCGAACGGCTTCTCGAGCACGTGCTGCACGTCGATCCCGAGCGGCGCCTGGCCGGTCATCACCACGACCGGGATCTCCGCGAGCCGGGGGTTCCGCTTCTGCAGGTCGCGGAACTGCCAGCCGCTCATGGTGGGCATGCCGAGGTCGAGCACGATCGCCACGGGGCTGAGCCCGGTGTCGAGCTGCGCGAGCGCCTCCGCGCCGTCGCGCGCGAGATCGACCGAGAACCCCTCGTTCGAGAGTCGGTGCGCGAGGGCATCCCGGAGATCCTGATCGTCGTCCACCACGAGCACGCGCTGCCGCATGCCGCCCGTTTGCCACGCTCCGGCCGCGCGGGCAAATTCAGGCAGGCGGGCGGTCGCGCGCCGCGCGCGGCGCGGAGCGAGACGCCATCTCGCGGTGCTCGAGGGCGCGAGGCGGCGGAGCTGCGTCCCTGCGTGTTCCGGCGCTTCGCACCCAGCTCCGCGCCACGTCGACCCGGCAATCGACGCGACCGCGTCTCGCCCGCGCGCACGCATCCCCTCGTGGAGATGCGGCGATACGTCAGGTCGGATCGGGTCAGCGCGCCGCGCGCTGCTGCGCCTGGATGGCGGTGAGGGTGATCGTGAAGACGATGTCCTCGACGAGGCAGCCGCGGCTGAGGTCGTTCACGGGCTTCGCGAGCCCCTGCAGCATCGGGCCGATGCTCACCACGTTGGCGCTGCGCTGGACGGCCTTGTAGGTGACGTTGCCGGTGTTGAGGTCGGGGAACACGAACACGGTGGCCTGGCCCGCCACCTCCGACTTCGGCGCCTTCTGGCGCCCGACGGCGGGCACGATGGCGGCGTCGTACTGGAGGGGCCCGTCGATCGGCAGGTCCGGCCGCTGGGCGCGCGCGAGGTCGGTCGCGCGCTTCACCTTCTCGACGTCGGCGCCCGCGCCGCTCGTCCCGGTCGAGTAGGAGAGCATCGCCACGCGCGGCTCGATCCCGAACGCGCGCGCGGAGTCGGCGCTCTGGATGGCGATGTCGGCGAGCTGCTCGGCGGTGGGGTTCGGGTTCACCGCGCAGTCGCCGAACACGAGCACCTGCTCGGGCAGGCACATGAAGAAGACGCTGGAGACGAGCTCGCAGCCGGGCACCGTCCGGATGATCTGAAGCGCCGGGCGGATGGTGTGCGCGGTGGTGTGGAGGGCGCCCGACACGAGGCCGTCCGCCTCGTCGAGCGCCATCATCATCGTCCCCACCATGATGCTGTCGCCGAGCTCGCCGGCGGCGACCTCGGGCGTCATGCCCTTGCTCCGGCGGCGCTCGACGAGCGGCTCCACGTAGCGCGGCGCGATCTTCACCGGGTCGACGATCTCGAGCGACGCCGGCAGCGTCACGCCGTGCTTCCGGGCGACGTCCCGGACCTCGTCGGGCGCCCCGAGGAGCACGCAGCGCGCGATCCCGCGCTCCTGCACGATCGAGGCGGCCGCGATGGTGCGCGGCTCGGTCCCCTCGGGGAGCACGATGCGCTTGTTCGCCGCGCGCGCCGCCTCGACGAGGCGGTGGCGGAACGCGGGGGGCGAGAGCCGCCGCTTGCGCTGCGCGCGGACGACCCCCGAGAGCCACTCGCCGTCGATGCGGTCGGCGACCGCGTTCATGACCCGCTCCACCCGCTCCACGTCGTCCGGAGGGATCTGCAGGTTCATCGCCGCGACGGCGCTCGCCGCCGCGTAGCTGCCGTCCTCCACCGCGAGCACGGGGAGGCCCGTCGCGAGCGCCGGCTCGCACATGGCGAAGACGTGCTCCTCCGGCACGACGCCGCCGGTGAGGAGGAGCCCCGCGAGCGGCATGCCGTTCAGCACCGCCAGGGAGGCGGCGACGACGATGTCGCTCCGGTCACCGGGGGTGATGATGAGCGTCCCGGGGCGGAACACCTTGATGGAGCCGGGCACGCTCATCGCGCACAGCGCCACGCTGCTGATCCGCCGGTGCTCGTGATCGCCCGCGCGCAGCACCCTGGCGCCGAGGGCTCCGGCGAGATCCTTCACGCGGGGCGCGGCGAGGTCGCCGCGGGAGGGGACGATCCCGATGGGCCGGAGCTTCTCGCCGCGGAGCGCGGCCGCGTAGGCGTCGAGCTCGGCGGCCGGCACGTCCTCCGCCTCGGCGGCGGCGTCCACCCAGTGCGTGCGCCCCTCCGCCGTGGGGGAGGCGCCCGCCGCGCCGGCGCCCGTGACGCGGTTCAGGACGCAGCCGACGGCGCCCCCGTCCACGTCGGCGCCGAGGCCGCGGGCCGCGATCGCCACCGCGTTCGCGAGCTCGGCGGGCGTCTCGCCGCGCGGCGAGCCCACCACGACGAGCTCCGCGTCGAGCGCCTTCAGCATGAGCGCGTTGACGCGCGTCGAGTAGACCATGCCCGGCTCGGGCGCCATCCCCTCGACGACGAGCACGTCCGCGCCCTCGGCGGCGCGGGCGCAGAGCGCCACCACGCGCTCCATGAGCGTCTGGTCGTCGCCGGTCGCGAGCAGCTCCTCCGCCTCCGCGCGGGCGATGGGCTCCGGCGGATCGAGCTGGGCGCCGAGCCGCACGAGGGCCGCCGCGCGGTTCTCGCCGCGCGGGGCGATCGGCTTCGCGAACGCGACGCGGACGCCGAGGCGGTCGAGCGCGCGGACGAGGCCGATGCAGACGGTGGTGACGCCGACCTGGCGGCCGGCGGGGGCGACGAGGAGGGTGCGGGGCATTCGGACCTTCGGGAGGCAGCGGGGGCTAGGCGGCGCAGCGCCGGGCGGCGACGATCTGGGCGGTGTCCATGGCGATCATGAGCTCCTCGTTCGTGGGCACCACGATGACCCGCGGCCCGCCCGGCCGCGTGATGACGCCCCGGTTGCCCTTGCCGGCGACCGCGTTCAGCTCCGGATCGAGCGTGAAGCCGAGGAAGCCGAGGAGCTCGACGACCTTCGCGCGCACGAGGGTGGCGTTCTCGCCGATGCCGCCCGTGAAGACGAAGGCGTCGAGCCGCCCGAGCGAGACCACCATCCCGGCGGCGGCCTTGGCCACCGAGTAGCAGAACTTCTCGATGGCCAGGGCGGCGCGCTCGTGCCCGCTCGCCGCCGCGTCCTGCAGCGTGCGCATGTCGTTCGACAGGCCGGAGATGCCGAGGAGGCCGGAGCGCTTGTTGAGCTGGTCCATCACGTGGCTGGCGTCGCGGTGCAGGGCCTTCTTCATGTGCGCGATGATCGACGGGTCGATGGACCCGGAGCGCGTGCCCATCACCACGCCGTCGAGCGGCGTGAGGCCCATGGTCGTGTCGACGCTCTGGCCGTTGCGGACCGCCGCCAGCGAGCAGCCGTTACCGAGGTGGGCGGTCACGATGCAGTGGTCGTGCGGCGGCAGCTCGAGGAGCTGCGCCGCCTGCTCCGAGACGTAGCGGTGGCTCGTGCCGTGGAACCCGTAGCGCCGGACCTCGTGATGCTCGAACCACTCGTACGGCACCGCGTACAGGTAGGCGCGCGGCGGCATCGTCTGGTGGAAGGCGGTGTCGAACACCGCCACCTGCGGCAGCTCGGGGAAGAGCTCCTGGGAGATCTCGATGCCGCGCAGGTTGGGCGGGTTGTGCAGGGGGCCGAGCGGGATGCACTCGCGGATCTTCGCGACCACCTCCTCGGTGATCGGCATCGAGCCGGAGAAGCGCGCGCCGCCGTGCACGACGCGGTGGCCCACGCCGGCCAGCCCCTCGGCGAGCCCGATGCCCCGGAGCAGCTCGACCACCGCGCGCAGCGCCTGGTCGTGATCGGCGTGGTTCAGGTCGCGGCTGTGGCGGTGGCCGTCGAGCTTCCAGTCGAGCGTGGCGTGCGCCGAGTCGAGGCGCTGGGCGATGCCCGAGATGCGCTCCGCGCCGGACCCGGAGTCGATGACGGCGAACTTCGCCGACGAGCTTCCGCAGTTCAGGACGAGGATGTTCAAGGCAGCCTCCGCGGTACGGGATCCACGAGCCGACACCGGCTCGGCCGCGCCCCGTTCCCGAGGACGCGACAGGATGGACGACGATTGATCCGGGATCCGTAAGCCTCGCGGACGACTCGATGGCTTCGGACCAACACGATTCGCACATCGCGATCGGCGCGCGCAAGAGGTCGCGCCGGGATTTTTCCGCATCCCTCGCGCGGACGACGCATCGCGTCGCTACCGCGATCGGGGCGACTCGAGCGATCGAGGACGAGCGCGAGCCCCCGCGGCGGCGACGCGAGATTGACCGCAATCAAACGGCAATGGCCCGGCGAGGTCCTCGAGCGGCTCGCTTTCCGGGCGCTCGCCTACCAGAGCCAGGTGCCGGGAGAAGGATACGGCTCGCGCCGATCGAGGTACCGGAGGCCTTTCACGCAGCGTACGATGAGCCAGATCGCGACGAAGGCGAGCAGCGCGACCCCGATCACGGCGAGCGAGAGGAGCAGGCCCAGGAACGCGTAGAGGAGGCCGATCCAGAACGTCCGGATCTGCAGCCGGAAGTGCGTCCGCAGCCCCTCGGGCGCATCGCCCTGGTAGACGTACGCGATCACGACGCCGACGAGCGAGGTCACGCCCACGACGAGCGACGCGAGGTACAGGACGTACACGAGCTTCGCCATGGACTCCGCCTTCGCGACCTGCTCGGCGGTCGCGGCGGGGAGGGCGGTGCTCTGGGTGGGCTCCATCGAGGCTCCGGGCTGAAGGCGGTGGACGTGCGCCGGATGTTACCCGGAGCGCGCCGTCCGACGCCGTCCATTCGACGAAGCCCCGGCCCGCTCCGCCGAGGCTGTAGAATCCTCGCCACAGCCATCCTCGAACCTCCACGACAGAGGCACCCTCATGAAGCTCGCCGTCTCCCTGCTGTGCCTGCTCTCGCTCCCCGCGATGCCGCTCGCGGCGCCGCCGGCGGGGGATCCCTTCGCCGGCGTCCGCTTCCTGTTCGGCGACTGGCTCGCGAGCGAGGGCAGCGGCAAGCCCGGCGAGCAGACGGCCGGGAGCTTCTCGTTCTCGCTCGGCCTCGACGGGCACGTCGCCGTCCGCCACGCGCGCGCCAAGTTCGCCCCGAAGCCCGGGCAGAAGCAGGGGGCGAAGCACGAGGATCTGATGGTCCTCTCCCCCGGCGCGGCGGGGCTCCGCGCCACCTACTGGGACGACGAGGGGCACGTGATCGAGTACGGCGTGCGATCCGAGCCGGGCCGCGCCATCTTCGAGTCCGCCGCCCCGGCGGCCCCCGGCCCGCGGTTCAAGCTCGTCTACGAGCAGAAGGCCGGGGACGTCGTGGAGGTCACGTTCTTCGTCGCCCCGCCCGGCGGGGAGTACCAGCGGTACGTGAGCGGCCTGGCGCACCGCAAGTGATGCGCCGGGCACACCTGAATCGCGGGCCCGCCCCGGCGGCGGCCGGAGCCGCGCGGGGCCGATGAACGACGGCTCGCGATGCGCGAGCACCTTCGGCGTCGCGCATCGCGCCGTCGTTCTGCGGATCCGGATCGGTCGTTCAGCTCGCCGTGGCGCGCTGCGCGGGGGCGGGCGCGCCCGCCTGGCGGCGCTCGTCCACCGCCTCGCGCAGGAGCGCGCGGGCCTCGCGCAGCGCCTCGACCGTCTGGTCCCAGCCGAGGCAGGGGTCCGTCACCGAGCACCCGTACCTGAGCTGCGAGAGCTCCGCCGACATCGGCTGGCTCCCCGTCTCGAGGAAGCTCTCCATCATGACGCCCACGATGGAGCGGTTCCCCTGGCGGATCTGGCTCGCCACGTCGCGCATCACGAGCGGCTGGAGCTCCGGCTTCTTCCAGGAGTTCGCGTGCGAGCAGTCGATGACGATCGTCTGCGGGAGCCCGGCCTTCGCGAGCGCCTGCTCGGCGATGGCGACCGAGACGCTGTCGAAGTTCGGCCGGCCGCCGCCGCCGCGCAGGACGAGGTGGCCGTACCGGTTGCCGCGGGTGCGGATGACCGACGAGCGCCCCTGGTCGTTGATGCCCAGGAAAGCGTGCGGCCGCGCGGCGGAGAGGATCGCGTTCACCGCGCCGTCGACCTCGCCGTCGGTGCCGTTCTTGAAGCCGATGGGGGTCGAGAGCCCGGAGGCGAGGTTCCGGTGCGTCTGCGATTCGGAGGTCCGCGCCCCGATCGCCGTCCAGGTGATGAGATCGCCGCGGTAGTGGGGCGCGATGGGATCGAGCGCCTCGGTCCCGGTGGGGAGCCCGAGCTCGGCCACCTCCAGGAGGAAGCGGCGGGCCAGCTCCATGCCCTCCTTCACCTGGAAGGAGTCGTTCATCCGCGGATCGTTCGTGAGCCCCTCCCATCCGACGGAGGTGCGGGGCTTCTCGAAGTACACGCGCATGACGAGGTACAGCGTGTCGGAGACCTCGCCCGCGAGCTCGCGCAGGCGCCGCGCGTAGTCGAGCCCGGCGTCGGTGTCGTGGATCGAGCACGGGCCCACGACGACCGCGAGCCGCGGGTCGCGGCGGTCGAGGATCGCCTCCATCGTCCGGCGCCCCTCGGCCACCGTCCGCGCGGCGCGCTCCGAGGCCGGGATCCGCAGCTTCACCTCCTCGGGCGGCAGCATCGCGTCGAATGCGGCGACGTTCAGGTTCTCCAGGGCGGGAGGACCGCGGTGCCCCGCCGACGTGAGCTCCACGCGGACGAAGCCGGCGATCATGTCGCGGTACAGCGTCTCGACGAGCTCGGGCTCGATGCCTTCCTCGCCGGCGAGCGCCCGCACGTTCCGCACGACCTGCTCCTCGCGGGCGGGGTCCTTCACGCCGTCTGCGGCGCTCTTGAAGCGGGCCGCCTGGAGCGCGTAGCCGCGGCGCTCGGCGAGCAGGGCGACGATGCGGCGGTCCACGTCGTCGATGGACGCGCGCACGTCGCGCAGCGTCATGCAGTCCGGCAGCGAGATTCCACGTTTCTTTTCGTCGTTCACGGCTGAGCCCTCGGGCGAAGGTGGCGGCCGTCCGGAGCGGCGGACGGAGTGAGGCGGGAGCAGGAGCGAAGCGTCCCCCCCGTCCAGGCCCGAGCGATCTCGATGGTGCGGGGTGGTCCTTCGCTACGCGTAGGAGCCCACCCAGCGCCCAGGCCGGGGCGGGGGGCTGCTAAATCGATACGCGCTCACGAACCGAAGGATCACCGAGCCACCATATCCGGCCCCGTCGCGTTTCACAACCACCGAGCGGTGGGGCCCGGCGAGCGGTCGGAGGTCGGGGAGGGATCCCGGGCCGTTGCGGGCTCAGGCGGGCGGCTTCTCCGGCGCCTCGCGCCGCACGATCCAGAGCGCCGCCGGCAGCGCGGTGAAGTCGGCGAGCATGGCGAGGAGGAACGCGCCCGCGGTGACCATCCCGAACTGGCGGAGGGGCGGGAACCGCGAGAGGGCGAGCGCGAGGAAGCCCGCGGCGTCGATGAGGGTCGCGAACACGATGGCGCGGCCGGCCACGCGGAGCGTGTGGCGGAGCGCGCCGTCGAGCCCCCCGGCCCCCTCGCCCTCGTGCAGGTGGTGGACGCTGTGGTTCTGGTCGTTGTGGGTGGGCCCGCGCCGGGGGGTGGCGACGTGGATCGTCGCCACGTTGAGGGACGCGCCCGCGAGGCGCATCGCGAGGAACGTGACGAGGATCGCGAACACCGATGGGATCATGGCCATGAGCCGCGCCGACGCCGACCGGAACACCGCGAGGAAGGCCGCGAAGATGAGCGCGGCGGTGATGGCGAAGCTCTCGCCGAGGGTCGGCACGAGGCTCGCCCCGACCTTCCCGGCGAGGATCGACTCCCCGACGACCCGGAGCTCGGCGCCGCGCAGCGCGGGCGCCTCCGCGACGGTCCGTTCCCACGCATCGCGCGCCGCGGCGGTGAGCGCCGCCACGCCGGGCCCGTCGCCGCGCTCGAACACGACGGTGAGCTGCGCGCTGGCGAGCGTCCCGACGTCGACGAAGCCGCGGAGCTCGGGCCCGGCGAGGAGGAGCTGCTCGAGGTCCGCGACCGCCGCGGCGAACGCGGCCGGTTCCTCCGGGAGCGACTCGCCCTGGCCGGCGGCGTAGCGACGCAGCCGCAGGATCGAGGTCGGTCCGACGACCGAGGTGACGCCGGGGATCGCCTCCACGCGCCGGGTGAACCGATCGAGCGGCCGGAGCACCTCGGGGTCGGTGACGGCGCCGGGCGGCGTCCGCACCCACAGGCGCGCGACGTTCAGCCCTCCGACGTTCCGGCGGAAGAACACCAGGTCCCGGTGCACGGGCGAGGCGGGGTCCACGTACTCGAGCACGTCGAGCCCGACGCCCATGGGCGCGAGGCGCCCGGGCACGCCGAGGAGCGCCACCAGCCCGGCGGCGGCGAGGCCCAGCGCCCCGGCGACGAGCGGCCAGCGCCAGCGCCAGGTGAACCGCGGCAGGGCCGCCGCGAGCCGGTCGTACAGGTGGGCGCGGATCTCCACGGTCCGCCGCGTGGGCGTCCGGAGCGCGCGCTGGAGGGCGGGGAAGAGCGTGAAGACCACGACCCAGGCGATCGCGAGCCCGGTGGCGGTCCAGATCCCCATCTCGCGCACCGGGCGGATGCGGGAGACGGCGAGCGCCGCGAAGCCGAGCACGGCGGCGGCGCTGGACGCGGTCACCGGCAGGAGCTTGTTCGCGAGCGCGGCGAGCTGGTGACGGGCGGGGTCCACGCCCTCGGGGGCGTCCACGAACCGCGAGTGCAGGTACACGAGCGAGGCGAGCGTCGTCACGAGGACCGTGAGCGGCACGAGGGTCGAGACGATCGTGAAGGGGAACCCGAGGAGCCGCCCCGCGGCGGTGGCGAGGGCCACCGCCGCGCCCAGCGTCAGCAGGAGCGCCACGAGCGCGCGCACCGAGCGGTAGAGGAACAGCGCGACCGCGACCACGAGGAGCCCGAACACCGGGAAGTTGCGCCGCGACGCCTCGCGCGACTCGCGCTCGATCCAGGCGTCGACGTAGGGCCCGCCCACGCGGCGCACGCCCGTGAGGGCGTCGCCGCGCGACCGCTCCACCGCCGCGTCGATCCGGGCGAGCGCGGCGTCGCGCGCGGCGGACGTCGCCGCGTCGAACGTCACCGCGACCCCCAGGAAGCGGTCGCCGACGAGCCCCTGCCGTGCGAAGAAGCCGGTCCCGCTCGCGAACCGGCGGAGCGCCTCGGCCGCGGCGGGGTCGGCGGTCGGCGACGTTCCCGGGCGCGCGCGCGCGTACGCGTCGAGGATCGAGACGGGCGTCGTGCCCGGCAGCGCCCGCAGGGCGTCCTCCACGGCGGCGACCTGCGCGAGCGCGCGCGGGCGAAAGGGCTCGTCCGCCTCGAGGAGCAGCATGACGGTCGGGCGCTCGGGGAAGATGCGCTGGAACTCGCGGGTCGCGACGAAGTCCGGGTCCGAGGGGACCACGAGCCGGTCGATGGCCCCCTCCGACGGGATCCCCGCGGCGAGCCACGCGGCCACCGGCACCGCGAGCGCGTAGAGCACGAGGATGGGGACGCGGAGCGCCACGATCGCGCCGAAGACGCGCTCGATCCGCGAGCGGGGCATCCGCGGGAGAGTAGCACCGCGCGCGCCCGCGCCGCGGCTCCCGTCGCGGTGGGGGCGCGCGGCTGCGGCGACGGGCCGCGCGCGGGCGGACACCCTAAGTGTCGCGACCCCGGTGGGCTCGCCTCGCTCATGACGTTCCGGGACGCCCGACGCGCGCATACCGTGCGGGGATGCGCGGCGTCTCGCTCCCGCTCGTCCTCGTGCTCGGCCTCGCGCTCGCCGCCTGCGCGCCGGCGCTCCGGAAGCCCGCCGTCCTCCCGCCGGCCACTCGCGGGGCAGGGGCGGCGGACGCGGCGAGGCTCCTCGCCGACGCGGACGCGGCCTTCGCGCACAGGCCCGATCCGGCCGCGGTGCGCCGCGCGGAGGCGCTGTACCGCGAGGCGGCGCAGGCGGACCCCGGCGCCGTGGAGGGACCCTACGGCGCGGCGCGCGCCGTGATCTGGCTCGCCGAGCACGAGCGCTCCGCCGCAGAGCGCGCGCGGCTCGCGACCTCCGCGGTCGAGCTCGGCCAGCTCTGCGAGGCGCGCGCGCCGGAGGAGGCGCGCTGCGCGTACGCCCTCGCGCTCGGGCTCGGCATCCAGGCGCGCGAGCGGAGGAGCACGGCCGCGGAGGGGCTGAAGCTCATGGTGGAGCGGCTCCGCCGCGCCGCCGCGCGGGACCCCGCGCTCGACGAGGCGGGGCCCGAGCGCGTGCTGGCGCTCCTCCTGCTGCGCGCGCCGGGGTGGCCGCTCGGGCCCGGGGATCCCGAGGCGGGGCTCGCGGAGGCGAAGAAGGCCGCCTCGCGCGCCCCGGAGTTCCCGCCGAACCTGCTCGCGCTCGCGGAGGCGCTCGCCGCGAACGGCGATCCCGCAGCGGGCCGCGCCGCCGCCGGGCGGGCGCTCGCGCTCGCGGTGCGGCGCGCGGCGGCGGGAGAGCCGGACGCGCCGGAGTGGGTGTCGGAGGCGCGGCGGCTGCTCGCCGCGCCGGCGCAGGCGCCCGACGCGCGGGAGCCCCGCAGCGAATCGAGCTCCGCCGGACGAAATATCGGCTGAGCCCGCGCGTACCGGAAGAAAGCGATGCTCACCTTCCTCGTCTGGCTCGCGCTGCTCCTCGTGTGCTGGCCGCTCGCGCTCGCGGCGCTGATCCTCTATCCGCTCGTCTGGATCCTGCTGCTCCCGTTCCGGATCCTCGGCGTCGCGGTGAACGGCGTGCTCGCGCTCCTCGGGGCGATCCTGCTCTTCCCGGCGCGGCTCTTGCGAGGCCCGAGCGCGCTCCGTTCGCGCGGAACGGCGTCATGACCTCGCGAGCGAGGTGATCGCGCTGCGCGGCCGCGACGCCCGCGGTCCACCCGCGGGCGAAGCGAGCGCGCCCAAGAGGCGCGTCCTCCGTCCGATCAGAAGCTCAGGAACAGCATCGCGCTCCCGAGGAGCGCGATGAGCGCGGCGCCGACCAGCGCGTAGTCGGTCCCGTGCTCGCGCCAGGCGTTCCGCACGACGGATGCGAAGGGCATGGTGACCTCCGTTCTTCCTGCGGCGGCCGGGGACTTCGCCGTCGGTGCGAGTGGGCGCCTGCTGCGCAATCCTGTCCATGCCTCGAATGCGTGTGACATTGATCGCTATCAATTGAGACCTGCGCTCAAACGCGCACCCCGAGCCCTGGAGAGCGCAGTGAATTCGGCCGGATGCCTCTTCCGCGAATACCGGAAAAGCCTCGAACCGCCTGTGGATAGCTAATTCGGGGCACATTGCGGAGGGGTGCGGTGTTGTGGTTGCTTTGCGTCGTGACGCAAAAATGGGCTGCGACATTTTCGTCGTTGCGCAAGATCTTCGCGATCGAGCGCCTCGGGCCGCCCTCCCCGGCGCTCGCGGCGGGCAGGGGGCGCGGCCTCTTGCGCACGCTCCTCTCGCCGGAGCCGCTCCCCAAGGATCCGGAGGTGCCGCGGCCCGCGAGGCGCGGCTGGCTCCGGCTCCTCTTCGCGGTGGAGCCGCTCTCTCGCGCCCCCGCCGCGCCGCCGCGCGCGCGCCGCGCCCGCTGGATGCGCTGGCTCTTCGGCCTCGAGCCGCTCGACCCGCCGTAGGAGGAGGCGCCCATGGAATCCGCCCGACACGTCTTCCGCGTCCTGTTCCTGCTCCTCGTGGTCGTCGTGATCTTCTCGGTCGGCCGGACCTTCCTCGTGCCGAAGTCGTACGGGGCCTACGGCCCGTACCGCTTCGACAACGTCGCGGAGCAGGCCGCCGTCCGCCCGCCGCAGCACGGCGGCTCGGCGTCGTGCGGCGCGTGCCACGCGGAGCGGCTGAAGGCGGTCACCGCCGGCGCGCACCGCAAGGTCGGCTGCGAGGTGTGCCACGCGCCGCTCGCGAGGCACGTCCGGGACGGCGCCAGGAGCGCGCCGATGCCGGTGGACCGGTCGTTCACGCTCTGTGCGCGGTGCCATCGCCGAATCGAGGGGCGCCCCGCCGCGTTCCCCCAGATCGTCCTCGCCCAGCACCAGGGCGGCGTCGAGGGGACCGCCTGCATCGACTGCCACGAGCCGCACTCCCCGAAGCTCTGACAGGAGGCCACGATGGACGAGACCGAGAGCGACGCCCGCGCACCCGCCCCGCCGCCGGCGCCGGAGCCCGTCGGCCGCCGGGAGTTCCTCGCGAACGCGCTCCGCCTCGGCGGCGGGGTGCTCGTGTTCCTCTCCGGCGCCCCCGCGCTCGGAGAGGACCACGTGGCGGAGGGCTACGACTGGACGCAGCACCGCTACGCCTACCTCATCGACACCGAGAAGTGCATCGGCTGCGGCTCCTGCGTCCGCGCGTGCAAGGCCGAGAACGGCGTCCCCGACGGCTTCTTCCGGACGTGGGTGGAGCGCTACGTCGTCTCGCCGGAGGCCTCGCACGTGGACTCGCCGAAGGGCGGGCTCGACGGGTTCCCCCCGATCCAGACGCCGTTCACGCCGACCAAGTCCTTCTTCGTCCCGAAGATGTGCAACCACTGCAAGGAGACGCCCTGCGTCCAGGTCTGCCCGGTCGGCGCCTCGTACCGCACGCAGGACGGCCTCGTGCTGGTGGACGCCGAGCGCTGCATCGGCTGCGGCTACTGCGTCCAGGCGTGCCCCTACGGCAGCCGGTTCCTGTCGCCGACGACGCACACCGCCGAGAAGTGCACCTGGTGCTACCACCGCGTCACGAAGGGCCTGAAGCCCGCCTGCGTCGAGGTCTGCCCGACCGCCACGCGCCAGTTCGGGGACATGCGCCGCGAGGACGATCCCGTCCGGCTCGCCATCGCGCACGGGCGCGTGAGCGTGCTGCAGCCGCACCTGCTCACGGAGCCGCAGTGCTTCTACCTCGGCCTCGACAAGGAGGTGCGGTGATGCCGGAGATCAGCGGCTACGCGTTTCCGAACGACGTGCACGTCCACTGGAGCCTGATGATCGTGATGTACCCGTACATCACGGGCTTCGTGGCGGGAGCGTTCATCGTCACCGCGCTCTACCACCTCTTCGGCAAGAAGGAGTTCGAGCCGGTGGCGCGGCTCGCGCTCGCGACCTCCTTCTGCTTCATGGCCATCGCGACGTTCCCCCTGAACCTCCACCTCGGTCACGCCGAGCGCGCCTTCAACGTCGTCGTGACGCCGCACTTCTCCTCGGCGATGGCGGGCTTCGGCCTGCTCTACTCCGGGTACTTCGTCATCCTGCTGCTCGAGGTCTGGTTCGTGTACCGGCGCGAGATCATCGAGACCGCGCGCCGGAGCCGCGGCGTGAAGCGCGCGTTCTACGCCGCCCTCGCGCTCGGCACCTACGACACCTCGCCCGAGGCGCTCGAGGTCGATCACCGCGCGGTGAAGCTCCTCTCCGCGTTCGGCCTGCCCGCGGCGTGCATGCTGCACGGCTACGTCGGCTTCATCTTCGGCGGGATCAAGGCGAACCCCTGGTGGTCGACGCCGCTCATGCCGGTCATCTTCCTGCTCTCGGCGGCGGTGTCCGGCATCGCGCTGCTCGTGCTCCTCTACCAGGTGACCGCGAAGCTCGGGCGGCGCCCGATCGAGCGGGAGACGGTGCAGGCGATGGCGCGCTGGCTCTGGTTCTTCCTCATCCTCACCGTCACCCTCGAGCTGCTCGAGATCGTGCTGCTCGCGTACGAGAACTCCGACGCCTGGCACATCATCTCCCAGCTCCTCACCACGCGGCTCGAGTTCTCCTTCATCTCCGTGCAGATGATCGGCGGGAGCCTCGTCCCGTTCATCCTCCTCGCGATCGTGGTGACGATGAACGCCTACCTGCACGACCGGGTGCGGAACACGCTCGCCTCGGTCGCCTCGCTGCTCCTCCTCGTGCAGGTGTTCTCGATGCGCTGGAACGTCGTCATCGGCGGGCAGCTGCTCTCGAAGTCGTTCCGCGGCCTGCGCTCCGGGTACCAGCCGTCGCTCTTCGGCCGGGAGGGGGTCATCGTCGCGATCGCGCTGTTCGTCCTGCCGTTCGTGCTCCTGTGGGTGTTCGATCGCGTGCTGCCCATCGAGCGCGCGGCCCCGCCGGCGGAGCCGAGCCGCGAGCCCGCGGCGGAGCCCGCGCGCCGCACGGCGTGACGCGCGCGAGGGCCGCCGGGGCGGGTCCGGCGTCCTCGCTCTACCGGGGAGGCGCCCGTGACGGATCGGCTGGCGGAGCTCGAGGCGAGGCACGCGGAGACGGAGGAGCGGCTCCGGCGCCTGGAGCAGCGCCTGGCGGCCCTCGAGGGCGCTCCGGGCCGGGCGCGCGCCGCGGGCCGCGCTGGGACCCCCCGGTCGCCCGCCGCCGCGCCGCCGGGCCAGGAGCTCGCCGCGGCGCTCGGGAGCGTCTCGCTCGTGGGGCGTACGCTGCTCGTCCTGGCGGGGGCCTTCGTCCTGCGCGCGCTCGCCGACGCGGGGACGCTCCCGGCCGCGGTCGGCGTCGCCCTCGGCCTCGCGTACGCCGCCACGTGGCTCGGGTTCGCCCTGCGGGCCGGGGCGAAGGCGGGCGCGACGGCGAGCGCCGCGTTCCACGGCACCGCCGCCGCGCTCGTGGGCTTCCCGCTCGTCTACGAGGCGGCGTCGCGCTTCGGGCTCGCCTCTCCCCCGGCGGCCGCGGCGCTGCTCACCCTCTTCACCGCCGCGGCGCTCGCCGTCGCGGCGCGGCGCCGGCTCGAGGCGCTCGCGTGGATCGTGACGCTCGGAGGCATCGCCACGGCCGTCGCCCTCGCGGCCGCCACCGGGCGGCTCGGCCCCCCCGCGCTCTTCCTGGTCCTCCTCGGCGTCGCGACGCTGTGGCTCAGCTACGTGCTCGACTGGTTCTCGCTCCGCGCGCTGCCGGCGGTCGCCGCCGACCTCGCCGCGGCGGTGCTCGCGGTGCGGGTGGGCCTCGCGCGAGGCGGGGAGGGGGCCCTCGCCGCGTTCGCCGTGCTCACGCCGCTCATGGCGCTCTATCTCGGGACCGTCGCCACCCGCACGCTCCTGCTCCGCCGCGACGTGCTGGCGTTCGAGATCGCCCAGAGCGCGGCGGCGATCGCCGTCGGCCTCGGCGGCGCGGCGTTCGTGGCGACCCGCTCGGGCGCCGGCGCGTCCGCCATCGGCGCTGCGGTCACGGTGCTCGGGCTCGCCGCCTACGCGGTGGCGTTCGCGTTCCTCGAGCGCCCCCTGGACCGCCGCCGGAACTTCGTCTTCTACACCTCCGCGGCGGCGCTGCTCGTGCTCGCCGGGACGGGCCTCCTCCTCGACGGGCCCGCCCTGCCCGTCGCCTGGATCGCGCTCGCCGTCGCCGCTGGCGCGCTCGGAAGGCGACAGGGCCGGCTCACCCTCGCGGCACACGCGGCGGGGTACGCCGCGGCGGCCGCGATCGCGAGCGGGCTCGTCGCCCACGCGGCCGAGACGTCGCTCGCGTCGCCGCGCGTCCCGTGGACGCCGGTGACGCCTCCAGCGCTCGCCGTCCTCGCGGGGCTCCTCGCCGTCGCCTGGATCGGCGCCGAGGGAGGCAGGCACACCCGCGCCCAGCGCGTGCCGCGGATCGTGCTCCTCGCGACGCTCGCCGCGGGGCTCGCGGGGGTGGCGATCGGCTGGATCGCCCCCGCGGTCGCGGGCCTCCCCGGCCCGGGCGCGGACGCCGGCGAGCTCGCGGCGGTCCGCACGACGCTCCTCGTCTGCGTGACGCTCGGCCTCGCGTCGCTCGGCAGGCTCCCGGCCTGGTCCGACGGAGCCGCGCTCGCGTACCCCGCGCTCGCCGCCATCGGGCTCAAGATCGTGCTCGAGGATCTCCCCCGAGGACGGCCGGCGACGCTGCTCGTGGCCTTCGCCTGCTACGGCGCCGCGCTCATCCTGGTCCCGCGCATCCGCCGGCGGCGCGCGGAGGCGCCGGCAGCGCGGAGCGCCGCCTGAGCCACCCGAGCTCCTGAGCCCTGTGCCCTGACCCTCGCCCTGAGCCCTGCCCTGAGCCCTGAACGGGGCCCGGCGGCCGTGCCCACTCCGGGGCTCCCCTTGTTTGCGACTCCTACCTTCAGTGTAGGCTCCTCGCTCCCTTGCACGGACCTCCGGCGCGTAGGTGAGCCCACGCGTGCCGGGCAGGTGAAGGACGCGGCGAACTCGCACTCCGAGGACCGAAATGGCCAAGAAGAACGCCTTGCTGCTCTTGCCCCTGCTGGCGCTCGCCTCGCGAGCTCTCGCAGACGACGTCGTTGCCCTCGAGCCGTCCGGCCCCGCGCCTTCCGCGGAGACGGGCGCGCTCGTGGACGAATCCGCGCACCTCTGGTTCGTCGAGCTCGCGGGCCCGCCCACCTCGGAGGGCTCGAGCCTCGCCACGGTGCGCGCCCAGAAGAGCGCGTTCCGCGCGGCCGCCGCGAAGGCGGGCGTCCGCTACTCCGAGCGCTTCTCGTTCGACGTGCTCTTCAACGGCGTCTCCGTGTCGGTGCCGCCCGCCCAGCTCGGACGCCTCGCGCGGATCGCGGGCGTGAAGGCGGTCTACCCGGTCGAGACGATCGCGATGCCGGAGCCGGCCGAGGTCTCCGAGCCGGACCTCCTCACCGCCATCGCCATGACCGGCGCCGACGCCGCGCAGGAGGAGCTCGGGTTCACCGGGCGCGGCGTGAAGGTCGGCGTCATCGACACCGGCATCGACTACGATCACGTGGACCTCGGCGGCGACGGGGTCCCGCGCGCCAACAGCCCGTTCCCCGGCAGCCGCTTCGTCGCCGGCTGGGACTTCGTCGGCGACGCGTTCAACGCCGACTCGAGCTCGGCGACGTACGACCCGACGACGGTCCCGGACGCGTACCCCGACGACTGCGCCGGCCACGGCACGCACGTCGCCGGGATCATCGGCGCGAACGGGAGGGCGCGCGGAGTCGCGCCGGACGCGCAGCTCGGCGCCTATCGCGTCTTCGGGTGCAAGGGCTCGACCAGCGCGGACGTGATGATCGCAGCGATGGAGGCGGCGCTCGCCGACGGCATGCAGGTCGTGAACATGAGCATCGGATCCGCCTACCAGTGGCCCCAGTACCCGACGGCCATGGCGGCGACGCGCCTCGTGAACCTCGGCGTGGTGGTGGTCGCCTCGATCGGGAACAGCGGCGCGAACGGGCTGTGGGCCGCCGGCGCCCCGGGCCTCGGCGAGAAGGTCATCGGCGTCGCGTCGTTCGACAACACGCACGCCATGCTGAACGAGCTCACGATCTCGCCGGACGGGACGGCCATCGGCTACACGAACGCGACCGCCGCTCCGCCGGCGCCGTACACGGGCACGCTCCCGATGGCCCGGACCGGCACCGCGAGCTCGACGGCCGACGCCTGCGCCGCGCTTCCGTCCGGAAGCCTCGCCGGAAAGGCGGCGCTCGTCCGGCGAGGGACGTGCTCGTTCTACCAGAAGGCCTTGAACGCCCAGAACGCGGGCGCGGCCGCGGTGGTGCTCTACAACAACACCACGGGCCGCGTGAGCCCCACCGTCGCCGGGGCGGTCGCGATCACCATCCCGGTGGTCGCCGTCTCCGCCGCCGAGGGGGCGCTCATCGACTCCAGGCTGGCCGCCGGCTCCGTGGACCTCACCTGGACGTCGGACCTCGGGAGCTTCCCGAACTCCACCGGGAACCTCATCTCCGACTTCAGCTCCTACGGCCTCTCGCCCGATCTCGCCCTGAAGCCCGATCTCGGCGCGCCCGGCGGGTACATCTACTCGACCTACCCCCTGGAGCTCGGTGGCTACGCGAGCCTCAGCGGCACCTCCATGTCGTCGCCGCACGTCGCGGGCGCGGTGGCGCTCCTGCTCGAGGCGCGGCCGAGCACGCCGTCGCAGCGGGTCCGGACGATCCTCCAGAACACCGCAGAGCCGAAGCTCTGGTGGCGGGACCCGACGCTCGGTTTCCTCGAGACGGTGGGCCGCCAGGGCGCGGGCATGCTCCGGATCGATCGCGCCATCCTCGCCACCACCAGCGTCGAGCCGGCGAAGCTCTCGCTCGGCGAGAGCCAGGCGGGGCCGGTCGCGCGCACGCTCACGGTCACGAGCTCCGCCGACGCGCCGGTCACCTACGCGCTCTCGTTCGTGAACGCCCTCTCGGCGCGGGGGACGTTCTCGCCGGTGTTCAACACGTCGAACGCGAGCGTCTCCTTCGGCGCGCCGACGGTGACGGTCCCCGCGCAAGGGAGCGCGACCGTCGAGCTCACCGTGACGCCTCCGACCGGGCCGGACAAGGCGCAGTACGGCGGCTACGTGGTGCTCACGCCCTCGGGCGGCGGCGAGATCCTGCGGGTGCCGTACGCCGGCTTCGTCGGTGACTACCAGTCGATCAAGGTCCTCACGCCGGCCGGCGCCGGGCTGCCGGTGCTGGCTCAGCTCGTGGAGTCGAGCTACGAGGCGCGGCCCGACGGCGGCACGTTCACGATGGCGGGCGACGACGTCCCGTTCGTCCTCGTCCACCTCGATCACCCGTCGCGCGCCCTGCGCCTCGACGTGACCGACGCCGCGAGCGGCAAGGCGTGGCACACCGCGCTCGCCGAGGATTACCTGCCGCGCAACGCGACGAGCGCCGGCTTCTTCGCGCTCGCCTGGGACGGCACGACCGCCGCCGGCACGAGGAGCTACGTCGTGCCGAACGGCAGCTACCTCGTCACCCTGTCCGTGCTGAAGGCGCTCGGGGATCCGGCGAACCCCTCCGACTGGGAGCGCTGGACGTCGCCCGTGGTCACCCTCGCGCGGCCTTGATCGCGGGGCCGTCGACGCCGCGCCGGTGTCCGGCGCCGCGCGCACGGAGTCGCCGATGAAACCGTCGGGCCGGTCCAGCGCGGACCGGCCCGACGCGTCTCTGGCCGCCGTGAGGGCTCCTGCGCGGCAAACCGCCACGCGCGTGAAAACCGAACTCGGGTGAAGCTCGAGCACCGCCGGGGGCGGAAGCGGCCCGAACGGGCGCTCGGGTGGATGTCGGGGGGCCGGAGACGCACGTGCCGGCGTCGGGTCCAGGTCGCTACGATCCGCGGTGGATACCGCTGATGCTCGCTCGTGTGATCTCGCCTCGCGGCCGCGCGTCCCTCCTCGCCCTGGCGGCGGTCTGCGGCATCGCGCTCGCCCGGCCGGCGGGTGCGGACGCGCCCACGTCGCCGCGGGAGCGAGACGCGGCGCAGGCCGAGGAAGGGATGGACTGCGGCGGCGCGAAGCCCGCGGCGGGCGCGGCGCAGGGGGAGGGGGGTGACGACTCCCCCGGCGCCGCGAGCGCGAAGCCGGCGGCGAGCGCGGGGGGCGCGAGGCCCGCCGGAGCGGGGGAATCCGAGGACGGCGCGGGATCGGTAGCGAGTGGCGTCCCGGACCTCACGTTCCGGTCGCCGCAGCGCCGAGGGCTGCTGCCGAGAGGGCACCTCCTCCCCGCCCTCGAGACGGGCGTCATCACGGGCGTGATGCTCGGCTGGAACGTCTCCATCGGCGGCGCGCCCTGGGCGCGAGTGACCGCGCACACCATCGGACGGAACCTCCGGGGCAGCTGGGTGCTCGACGAGGATCGCTTCTGGATCAACCAGATCGGTCACCCGTTCCAGGGCATCTTCCCGTACAGCGCGGCGCGCTCGTCGGGCCTGGGGTTCTGGGCGTCGACCCCGTACCCATTCGTCGCGAGCGCGATCTGGGAGATCGTCGGCGAGACCACGCTCCCGTCGGTGAACGACCAGATCACCACGCCGCTCGCCGGGGTCGTGCTCGGGGAAATGTTCCACCGGGTGTCGGGCATGATCCTCGACGGGCCCCGCAGCGGCTGGCGCCTCGCGGCCGCGACGACCTTCGCGCCCATCGAGAGCATGAACCGGGCCCTCGTCGGCACGGACCCGCCGGCTCCCACGCCGCGCTCGCGCGTGCAGCTCCGCGTCGGCGCGCTGTCCTTCGATCCGGACCTCCGCGCCGGCGGGAACGAGGGGGTGGTGCCGGAGCTCGGCGTCCGCCTGAGCTACGGCCTCCCCGGCGATCCGCGCTTCCGGTTCGAGCGGCCGTTCGACCACTTCGAGCTCGAGTCCACGTACTCGACGGAGAAGGACCCCCTCGCGACGCTCTTCGCCCGCGGCGTGCTGGCCGGGCGGACGTTCGAGGGAGAGCGGGTGCGAGGCCTCGCCGGCGTCGCGCTCCAGTTCGACTTCTCGGCGCTGCGTCGCCACAGCGTCTCCACGAGCGCGGTGGGGCTCTCCGCGGAGGGGCGCTGGGAGCTGGCGCCGCGCGTCGCGCTCGAGGGCGCTGCGACCGCGTCGGCGGTGCTTCTCGGTGCCGCCGGCTACCTGGGAGGCCGGCCGGTGCACGATCGCAGCTACCGGATGGGCCCGGGGGGACAGGCGCACCTCGAGGCCCAGCTGCGGGCGCTCGATCGCATCGCCGCGCGGCTCGTAGCGCGTCAGTACCTCATCGCCGGCCTGGGATCCCTCCCCGGCCTCGAGCGCGTCTCGACCGTCACGGGCGCGCTCGAGCTGCGCGTCGTCGGCCCGCACGCGCTCGGCGTGGAGGGGCTCCTCTCGCACCACGCGGGCGACGCGGGGGGAGGCGCGCCCGCGCGCTCCGAGACGGGCACGGAACTCCGCGCGTACTACGCGTTCACGGCCGGGGTGCGGTGAGCCCCCCGCCACGCGGCGTCAGGGCTGATACGCGAAGCACCGCCAGAAGAAGAAGCGCCGGACCGTCCGGCCGTGGCGCACGATGGGGAGCTCGCCCGCGGCCTCGCAGCGCTGGAACGGGAGCTCGTCCGGCGCCCGGAACTTGAGGTCGTCGCAGAAGTAGACCGCGTCCCGTCCGCGGAGCGCCTCCGGGGAGGTCCACTCGTCGTACTGATCGCGGCGCCCGCCGAGGCGGGTCACCTCGAGGCCGTCGCCGCCGTAGAAGGCGGCGAGCGCGGAGAGCTGGAGTCGCCGCGAGAACACGAACGGCCGCGCGCCAACGCCGGAGGCCTGGAGCCCGCGCAGCCGCGCGCCGACCTCCTCCCAGCCGACGAGGTCCGTCGCGAAGTCGAGGCGCGGCGGGAGCGGCAGCGCGAGCGAGATCGCCTGGACGTAGAACAGGAGCGAGAGGGCGAGGCCGAGCCCCGCGGGCGCGAGGCGCACGAGCCGCGAGCGGCTCTCGAGCAGCGCCGCCGACGCGGGGATCATGAGGGTCAGGAAGGCGGGGCCGAACCAGTTCGGGTTCACGTAGGTGAACAGCGAGGCCACGGTGAAGAAGGCGAGGGAAGGCGCGGCACACCCGAAGACGAGCGCGGCCGCAGCGCTGCCCGCGCGCGCGGCGCGCCCGCTCCGCGCGAGCCCGACGAGGCACGCCGCCCAGACGAGCGGGGACAGGCTCTGCTGGGCGGCCAGGAAGCGCGGGACGGTCCGCCACGGGCGGAACGCGCCGCCGTGGCGCTCCACGAGCTGGAACAGGAACGACTCCCAGCCGTGCCGGGCGTTCCACAGCACGACCGGCGCGAACGCGAGCGCCGCGATGGCGAGCGCGAGGTACGGCTCCTTGCGCCGCAGCCACGCCCGGTGCGGGGTGAGGAGCAGGAAGAGGAGGATCCCCGGCAGGAGGAAGACGTCGGTGTACTTGGACAGGAGGCCGAGCCCGGCCGCGAGGCCGGCCGCGTACCACAGGCGCGGCGCTCCGTTCACCGCCCGCCACGCGAGCCAGGCGGTGAGGATCCAGAAGAACGTGGCCGGCGCATCCGGCGTGGTGAACACGGCGCCGAGCCCGAAGAGCGGCGCGGCGTTGCAGAGCAGGACCGCGCCCCACGCCACGTCGCGCCGGCCCGGGACGAGGTCGAGCGACAGGCGGAGGAGGACGAGCGAGGTGGCGGCGGTGAAGAGGAGGGCCGGGAGGTGGACGGCGAGGGTGTCGTGCCCGAGGAGGCGCGTCGAGACCGCCAGGATCCACGCGACGAGCGGCGGGTGATCGTAGTAGCTCGCGGCGAGCCGGCGCGACCACTCCCAGTAATACGCCTCGTCGTTGAACAGCCCGAGCCACGGGAGGATCGCGAGCCGGAGGAGGAAGAGGGCCGCGACGGCCGCGGCCGCGACCACGTGCGAGCGCGCGGGCGCCCGGACCGGCACGCTCGCGCGGGCGGGCGCGGCCGCGGAGCGCGAGACGAGGGGCGCTCCGCCCACCCCCGCGCGCGCGACG
>NZ_JALCYX010000017.1:0-80591 GCF_022690695.1 Anaeromyxobacter sp. SG17 | reverse complement strand
GCCGCGGCCGAGACGCGCGGCGGGCTCGAGGTCCTGTTCCTCTCGGTGGGCCAGGGGGACGCGGCGCTCCTGCGGCTCCCGGACGGCAGCGCCGTGCTGGTGGACGCCGGCGGCGCGCCGGACGGCGGCGCGGATCCCGGCGCGCGCGACGTCGTCCCCCTCCTCCGCGATCTGGGGGTCACCCGCCTCGCCGCCGTCTTCGTCTCGCACCCGCACCCCGACCACGCCCTCGGCCTCGCCGCCGTCGCGGGCGCGTTCCCGATCGACCTCGTGTTCTCGAACGGCGCTCCCGCCGAGGGCGAGGTGGCGCGCGTGCTCGCGGCGCTGGCGCCGGTTCCCCTGGCCCCCGGCGACGGATGGGAGCGGGCCGGCGTCCGCTTCGACGTGCTGGGCGGGGACCGCGAAGGGCTCGGCGCGAACGACGCCTCGGTCGTGCTGCGCGTCGGGTACGGCACGACCGCGTTCCTGTTCCCCGGCGACGTCGAGCACGCGGGAGAGGCCGCAGCGCTCTCGAGGGGAGGGCTCCGGGCCGACGTCGTGAAGGTGCCGCACCACGGCAGCCGGACGTCCTCGAGCGAGGCGTTCGTCCGGGCGGTGCGCCCGGCGCTCGCCGTCGTGAGCCTCGGCCGGGACAACCGCTTCGGCTTCCCCCATGCCGAGGCGGTGGAGCGCTGGCGCGCGGCGGGCGCCGCAGTGCTCCGGACGGACGAGGAGGGGGCGGTCCGGCTGCTCTCGGACGGGCGCCGCGTCACCCGCGTGCCCGCTTCGGCCGCCCTCGACCCCCTGGCGATCCTATGGGAGCGCCCCTAGGGTTGCCTGTGGGCATCGAGGACTTCGACCTGGCCGACGTCGCCGAGCGGATTCGCCGTCACATCCCCCCGACCGAACCTCCCGTCGGATACCTCCGCGGCCGGAGCTACTTCCGGGACGTCCTGGTTCATGAGCTCGGCATCGGCGAGTTCGAGGCCGAGACGCTCGTGGACACCCTGGAGCTGAACGGCTACCTGCGCTTCGAGGGCGATCCTTCCGAGCGCTCGCGGGCCGAGAGCCGCTGGCACGTCGGCTCCGACTCCGGATAGCGCTGCCCGCTAAAGGGCGCGCGCGGTGCCGGCCGGGCCGCGCGGCGGACCCCCTCAGCCAGGCCGCCCGTCCAACCTCGCGAGATCTCATGGCCCGTGCTCGGTGCCCGCTGGCACGGGCGCTGGATCCCATGGCCTCGTGCGACAGACGCTCATGCTCCAGTGCGCCGGTGCCGACCCCGAGCGGCGCGACCTCTCCTCCCCCGCGACCGCCGGCGGATCGCGCGCCGACGACCTCCAGCTGCCTGGAGCTCCCCCCTGCGCGCTCCGCCTCCTGCCGTGCGCGGCCGGCCTGGTGGTGGAGGCGTGCGTGTCGGGCGCTCGCGCGGCGGGGCGGCCCCTGCCTGCGGGCGCGCGCCGCCTGCTCCGCTCCGGCGAGTCGGTCGAGCTCGGGGGCCACCGCATCGCCCTCCCCGCCGCCGTCGCCGCGGAGGGCACCCGCGTCGCCGCGGCGGCGCTGCTCCGGGATGCGTCGGCGAGCCCGGAGGCGCCGATCGGCGGCGTGCACCTCGTCGTCGTCACCGGGCCCGAGGCCGGGGCGCGGCACCCGCTCGGCGCCGAGCAGGTCCTGGGGCGCGGGCGCGCGGCCGACATCCGCGTCCGGGACGCCCAGGCGTCGCGCCGTCACGCGCGGCTGCGCCTCGACGCGGAGGGCGCCTTCATCGAGGATCTCGGCTCCAAGAACGGCCTGCGCGTGAATGGCATGCGGCTCGAGCGCCTGCCCTGCGCGCTCCGCGACGGCGACGAGCTCACGGTCGGAGACACGACGCTCGTCTTCGTCCACCCGGGCGCGCGCACGTGCGCCGCGCTCCCCGCTTCGGCCGACGCGCCCGGCCGAAGGGCGCCTCGGCTCCCCCTCGCGCACCTCACCGCCGCGGCGCTCCTCGGCCTCTCCGCCGCGGCGCTGGCGCTCGCGTCCTCATCGTGAGGTTCAGCGCCGGAGCCGCTGCGGCGAGAGGTCCGCCCGCTCGAGGAGCAGCTCGAACAGCTCGCGGTGGCGAGCGAAGAGGCTCGTGAACTGGACGCGCCCGCGCTGCGTGAACAGGGCGTACACGCGCCCGCCGAGCCCGTCCTGCACGATGATCTCGCGGATCTCCTCGTAGCGCACGGGCCGGCGGCTGAAGGGCGTCGCGGCCACGATGCCGTCGTCCGTCACGGTGATGGACGTCCGGGCGTAGAGGACGGTGAACACCGCGAAGAAGGCGAGGAACAGCGTCGCGCCGAGCACGGCGCGCGGCTCCGCGCCCGGGGCGCCGAGGAGCACGACGAGCACGCCGAACCAGAACGTGCCCGCCGTGGCGACCGCGATCCGGAGCGGCAGGCGCGTCTTGTAGATCCGCGCCGCCTCCATGCCCCAAGTGTACGGCCGCCCACGGAGGTGGGCCAGACGGGCGGCGCGGTACGATTGGGGCCGGACCCGGGCGACCCGAGCGCTCGTGCGCGGCACGCGACCGCCCTCCGCGCGGGGGCGGAGGCGGCCGCGCGGCCGAGGGGGCCGCGCCTCCAGGATCAGCGGCCGGAGAGCTCGTCTGCGCGGGCGCGCGCGACCGACCGAAGCTCCTCGCGCACGTCCCGGGCGTGGCTATTCGAGTAACGGCGGTACAGCTCGCCCGCGAGCGGGTCGCCGAGGAGCCGGTAGCACTCGGCGAGGCCGTACAGCGGAGTCCCGAGGGCCGGGTCGAGGCCGAGCGCAGCCTTGTAGTCGTCGGCCGCCTCGCGGAACCGTCTCTGGCCGAACTTCGCGCTCGCACGGGCCGTGTATGCGACGGCGAGCCGCGGATCGAGCGCGATCGCGTCGTCGAGGAGCGCGATCGCCGCGCCGTACTCGCGGCGCGCGACGAGGTCGAGCGCGCTGCGGTAGCGCTGCGCGGCGGTGGGCCCGCCGGCCTGCGCCGGCGCCGCAGGGAGGGGCGCAGGGGCGTCGTACGCCTCGGGCGTGAGACGGTAGGTGCGTGGCTGGGTCCCCGGCGGGGCCGGAGCGGCCGCGGGGGCCGCGGACGGCACGGCGATCGTCGTTCCGGGGGCCACCCCCGCCGGCATCACGACGACGACCGTCGCCCCCGCAGGAATGGCGCCGGTGGGCGCGCCGAGCGCGGGCGCAGCGGGCGCCGCAGCCGCAGCGGCGGGCACGGGCTGCGGCGCCGACGAGGCCGAAAGGGCGGGCGCCGGGATCCGGGCGGCGCGGGCCTCCTCGAGGAGCCGGCGCGCGTCGTCGCTGGCCGGATCGGACGCGAGCGCGAGCTCCCCCTGCGCGATGGCCTGCGCGGGGTAGCGGAGCGCGAGGTAGGCGCGCCCGAGCTTCACGCGCGCGAAGGCGTACCCGGGCTGGAGGTAGACCGCGTCTTGATAGGCGAAGAGCGCGCCGCGGACGTCACCCGCCCCGAAGGCGCGATCGCCTTGCGCGAGCCGCTCCGCGACGGCGGCCGTGGGCGCGACGGGAACGGAAGCGGCGGTCGAGGTCGCGGCGGGGCTCGCGGCCGGCGTCTGGGCCGGACTGGCGGTCACGACCGGGCTCGCCGTCGCGGCCGGGGCCGGACTCGCGGTCGCGGCCGGATTTGCGGTCGCGGGGGCTGCAGTCGGGGTCGGAGTCGCGCTGGCGGTCGGGCCCGCGGTCGACGGCCGAGGAGAGCTCGGAGCAGCGGTCACGGTCGTCGTGCCGGGAGCCGGGGCGGCCGTCACGCCCGTCACGCTCGACGGCGGAGCCGCGGGGCTCGCGCCGGCGCTCTGCACGACCGGGCGCGCGCCGCTCGAGGGCGCCGTCCCGGGCGCCCCCTGCGCGAGCGCGAGCGCCGGAGCGGCCTGGAGGACTGCGAACAGGGCGAGAGCGCGCATGGCGCGCATGATACGCCCGAGCGCACGACCAGCGAAGGCGGCGGCGCTCGAGGCGCGACCGCTCAGAGCCGAAGCGACCGCCCTCGGCGCCGCGCGAGGCGGCGCCTGGGATGGCGCCGCTGTGCGTGGAACGCGGAAGAGGTGCGCGGCGGGCGCGGGGACGCGCCCACCGCGTGCGCCGGAGGGCTACTTGCGGAACGGGTTCTCGAGCAGGATCGTCTGCCCGCGGTCGGCGCCGACGGAGAGTCCGACCACCGGCACGCCCGAGAGCTCCTCCACGCGCTTCACGTAGGCGCGCGCGCGGGGCGGGAGGTCGTCCCAGCTCCGGAGGTGGTCGAGCTTCTCGCTCCACCCCGGCAGCTCCTCGTAGATGGCCTCGGCCCGCTCGAGCAGCTCCGGATCCGACGGCATCTCGTCGAGCACCTTGCCGTCCACGCGGTAGCCGACGGCGATCTTCACCGTGTCGAACCCGGTGAGCACGTCGAGCTTCGTCATCGCGATGCCGTGCAGCCCGTTCACGCGAGCGGCGTAGCGCAGCGCCAGGACGTCGAGCCACCCGGTGCGGCGGGGCCGGCCGGTGGTCGCGCCGAACTCGCCGCCGATCTTGCGCAGCCGCTCGCCGGTCTCGTCCTTGAGCTCGCTCGGGTAAGGGCCGCCGCCCACGCGCGTGGAGTAGGCCTTGGAGATCCCGAGGACGTAGTCCACGGCGGTCGGGCCGAGGCCGCACCCCACCACGGCGTTGCCCGCGACGGTGTTCGAGCTCGTGACGAACGGGTACGTGCCGTGATCGACGTCGAGCATCGTCCCCTGCGCGCCCTCGAACAGCAGCTGCTTGCCGTTCTGCAGCGCGCGGTGGAGCCAGAGCGACACGTCCGCGGCGTAGCGGGCGACGCGGCGGCCGAGCTCCGCGTAGCGGGCGACGATCGCCGCCTCGTCGAGGTCGGGCGTGGCGCCGAGCCGGCGCAGCTCCTCCCGCGCCGCCGGCAGCCGCTCCTTCACCTTGCGCTCGAGGCGGGAGGCGTCGACGAGGTCCCGGATCCGGAGCCCGCGCCGCGCCACCTTGTCCTCGTAGGTCGGCCCGATGCCGCGGCCGGTCGTCCCGATCTTCCCGGCGCCCATCGCCTGCTCGCGCGCGATGTCGATCGCCTTGTGCCACGGCATGATCACGTGCGCGTCGAGCGACACCACGAGCTGGGCGTCGTCGGCGAGGGCGTTCCGGCTCTTGAGCCGGTCCACCTCCATGACGAAGACCTCGGGGTCGAAGACGACGCCGTTTCCGATGACGCACGACTTGCCGGGGTGGAGGATGCCCGCCGGGATGAGGTGGAGGACCGTCTTCTCGCCGTTCACCACCAGCGTGTGGCCGGCGTTGTTCCCCCCCTGGAAGCGGACGACGACGTCCGCGTGCTCGGTGAGGAGATCGACGATCTTTCCCTTGCCCTCGTCGCCCCACTGGGCTCCGACGACGACCACGTTCGGCATGTGATGGCTCCCTGGGTGGACTCCCGGCGCGCGCACCTCGCGGTCGCAGCGCCGACGCAGGTGCGGCACGATACCAGGGCGGACCGGGATCCGCTAGCGCGGACGGCTGCGGCGGGACCGCGCGGTGCGCTCGCCCGCCCGGCCGTTGGCACGCTCGAGCGCCTGGGTCGCGAACTCGAGGTCGACGGCGAAGCCGATCGCCGGCCCGGGCCGGCCGAAGCGCTCGAGGAGCTCGTCGTAACGGCCGCCCGCCGCGACCGCGCTCCCCGCCCCCGGCGCGTAGCCGGCGAAGGTGATGCCGGTGTAGTACCCGAGGCCACGCGTCTCCCCGAGATCCACCGAGACGTCCTTGACCCCCCGGCGCCGGGCGATCTTGAGCGCCGCCTCGACCTGGCCGAGCGACGTGGCGGCGCCGGGGACGTCCCGCACGAGCTTGCGGGCGCGGGAGAGCGCGCCGTCGCCGTACAGCGTCGCGAGCTCCGGGAGCGCTGCGCGGGCGGCGGCCTCGCCGCGGCCCTTCTTCGCGAGCGCGGCGAGGGCGTCCTCGTCCTTGCGGGAGAGCGCCTCCCACGCGGCGGCGCGCCCCTTCGGCGCGAGCCCCGCCCCGTCGATCACCGCGTGCGCGAAGCGCGCGTGGCCGACCTCCAGCACGGCGGCGCCGAGCCCCACCCGCTCGAGCGCGCGCGCCAGCACCACGAGCGCCTCGGCGTCCGCGGACGGCCCGCCCGCGCCGAGCAGCTCGACGCCGGCCTGGTAGACCTCGCGGGGACGGCCCGCCCGCGCCTCGCGGGCGCGCAGCACCGGGCCGTCGTAGCAGAGCCGCGCCGGCGACGGCAGCGCGTCCGGGCGCGCCGCGTACAGCCGCGCGATCTGCGGCGTGATGTCAGGCCGGATGGCGACGACCTCTCCGGAGCCGGGCTCGACGAACTTCATGACGTCCGCGAGCGCCGCGGCCGAGAGCCCGCGCTCCACCACGTCGAGCCGCTCGAGCGTGGGCAGGAACACGCGCCGGTAGCCGAAGCGCGAGAACACCTCCTGGAGCTTCGCGGACAGCTCGGCGAGGTGCGCCGAGTGATCGGGGAGGAGGTCGCGCAAGCCGGACGGGAGCGAGAGGTCGAGCATCGCGCCCGACTCTATCTCGCCCCCGCCCGGCCGCGAAAGGGGATCGGAACGCGGCTGCCCGCGCGCACGGACCCGGCCTCGCGCGCCTCAATCGCTAATGGTGAAACGGCTCCTCGCCGCGCGGAACCTCCCCGGGCACCGACGGGCGCGGCTCGTACCCCGGCATCGCCGCGCGCTCCTCCGGGCTGACGGCGCGCGAGCGTGGAGCGCCCTCGGTCCGGTGCGTGCTCCAGCCGAGCCCTCGACCCTCGCGACGGCGCCGCGCCATCGAGGCGCCCGCGAACGCGCCGAGGAGCCCGGCGATCGCCGCCATCGCCGCCCCGCCCGCCGCCGCTGCAGCCGCCTTGCCCGCGGCATCCGATGCACGCTCGGCGCCGATCTGTGTGCGCGGGCTGTTCGGGTCCACCGCTTGCCGGCCGCCCATCATCTGCCGCATCGCTCCCGCGTTGCCGCTCGCCGCCGTGCCCGCGCTCATCGCCCCGGAGGCGAGCGTGCCGGCGAGGAACAGCGCGCCTGCGATGAGCCCGATGGCCCACACGACCACGCCGTGCAGGCTCGAGCCGGCGGCGTCGAAGTCGGCGGCCATGCGCACCGCGATCCAGGCTCCGATGGCGGTCGCGACGAACGGCGTGAGCATCGCCCAGATCGCCGCGCCCGCGCCCAAGGCCTGCGAGTCCGCAGGCTCGGCGGCGAATCCGATCGCGGCGCCCACGAGCCCCAGCACCACGTGAGCGGCGAGCGCGACGAGCGCACCCGCGATGACCGCGCCCCAGTGCAGGCGCGGGAGCACGCGCCCGCCTGTCTCCGTCAGTGTCGTCATGGTCGTCCCTCCGTGAACCTCATCCCCGAAAGCTGGGGTCGGGGCGGGGGCTTCACAACCGGGGCGCGAAGGCGCCCGGCTCCGGGCTACAGCGCGATCGCCTGGACCGACCGGACGTGAGGAAGGCGGCGCAGCCGCTCGAGGAGCTCCGGGGACGGCGCGGAGTCCACGTTGAGGAAGGCGAAGGCGCGCGAGCGATCCTCCACGCGCGAGAGCGAGATGCGGGCGATGTTCACGCCCGCGGCGCCGAGCGTCGTCCCGAGGCTGCCGAAAACGCCGGGCGCGTCGTCGTTCTCGCAGAGGATCACCTGCCCGTCCGGCACCGCCTCGACCCGGAACGCGTTCACCCGCACGATGCGCGCGTCCCGCTTCCCGTACACCGTCCCGGCGACCTGGGCCTCGCCGCCCGCGCCGCGGACCGTGACGGTCACCAGGCTCGCGTAGTCGTGCGGCTCGGCCGAGCGCGTCTCCCGCACCGCGAGCCCGCGCTCCCGCGCGATGGCCGGGGCGCTCACCTCGTTCACCGGCGTGTCGAGGAACGGCCGCAGGATGCCGGCGAGCGCGCGCGCGACGAGCGGGCGGAGCGGCACCGAGGCGAGCTCGCCGGCGACCTCCACCGCGACCTCGGTCGGGCCCGGCGGCGCGAGCTGCGCCGCGAGCGCGCCGAGCTTCTCCGCGAGCGGCAGGTACGGCGCGAGCTGCTCCATCATCTCCGGCGGCAGCCCCGGCGCGTTCACGGCGTTCCGCACGACGCCCCGCACCAGGTAGTCCGAGAGCTGCTCGGCGACCGCGATGGCCACCGCCGACTGCGCCTCCTCGGTCGAGGCGCCGATGTGCGGCGTGAGGAGCACGTTCTCGAGCGCGAGCAGCGGGTGATCGGCGGGCGGCGGCTCCTGCTCGAGGACGTCGAGCCCCGCGCCCGCGAGGTGTCCCGAGCGCAGCGCCTCGGCGAGCGCCCGCTCGTCCACGATGCCGCCCCGGGCGCAGTTCACGAGGATCGCGCCCTTCTTCATCTTGGCGAGCGCCGCCGCGTCGACGAGGTTCCGCGTCTTCTCGGTGAGGGGCACGTGGACCGAGACGACGTCCGCCTCCCGCCAGAGGGTCTCGAGGTCCACGAGCGACGCGCCGAGCTTGGCGGCCGCCTCGGGCGAGATGAAGGGGTCGAACGCGACGACGCGCATGCGCATCGCGAGGGCCCGCTCGACGAGGACCGAGCCGATGTTCCCGATGCCCACGACGCCGAGCGTCCTGCCGGCGAGCTCGTGGCCCTGGAACCGCTTCTTCTCCCACTTGCCACCCTTCACGCTGGCGGTGGCGGCGGCCACGTGGCGCGAGAGGGCGAGGATCATGGCGAGCGCGAGCTCGGCCACCGTGATCGACGAGCCCCCGGGCGTGTTCATCACCACGACGCCGCGGCGGGTGGCCGCCGCGAGATCCACGTTGTCGACGCCGACCCCGGCGCGCCCGATCACCTTGAGCCGGGCGGCCTTCTCGAGCAGGCGCGCGGTCACCTTCGTGGCGCTCCGCACCGCGAGGCCGTCGTAGTCGCCGATGATCCGCTCGAGCTCTTCGGGCCTGAGGCCCACCCTCACGTCCACGTCCAGCCCTGCCGCCTGGAGGATCCTCACCGCCTCCGGCGAGAGGTCGTCCGACACGAGCACGCGCGCCGCCATCACTCACCCTTGCTCGGCCCCGCGGGGCCGGATGCCGGCAGCGCGCCGCGCGCCGGCGAAAGATCACGAGCCCGCCGCCCGGGCGATCCGGCCGGCGACCACCGACGCCGCAGCGCGGCATGGGGGAAGGGATTCTGTTCGGGGGCACCGCCCGGCAAAAGCTCCCGGCGGGGCGCGCGCAGTCGATCGGGGGCCGGGTGCCGCTCAGCGGCGCCGCAGCCCGCCGCAGACGAGCTCGACGACCTCGCCCTTCACCCGGTCCACCGCGGCCTCGTCCCCCGCGGGCACGATGCCGATCACCATGCCGGTCATCGCGAGCTCGAGGGCGCCGAGGAGGCCCGCCGCGGCGATGACCGGGTCCAGCTCCGCGCGGAGCTCGCCGGCCTGCTGGCCCTGACGGACCACGTCCGCGACCAGGTGGACGGCGCGGTCGAAGGTCTCGCGGGTCGAGCCGGCGCGGAGCCCCTGCGGCGTGCGCGTCACCTCCAGGATGAGGACGCGCACCGCGGCGGGGGCCGCCTTGTACACGTCGAAGACGAACCCGAAGATGGCCGCGACCTTGTCGGCCGCCGTACCGGGCCCCTCGTCGATGGCCCGGATGGCGTTGATGAGGATCGTCCACTGCTCGGCGAAGACACTCTCGAGCAGCTCTTCCTTGTTCCGGAAGTAGTGGTACACGAGCCCGTACGCGACGTTGGCGGCCCGCGCCACGTCGGCGATGCGGCAGCCGTGGTAGCCCTTCTCCGCGAACACGCGCACCGCGGCGTGGAGGATGGCGCGGCGCTTCTCGGGCTCGTTCCCCTCGGCGTTCCGCGCGGCGTGCGGCGGCGGTGTTCGGGTCCGGCTCACCCGTCGATTCTCCAGTCGAGGTTCACGTATCGCAACCCCCGCGAATGGCGGACGAGTCGCTCCGCCTGGGGGGAGAGAGTCTACCGACTCGCACCTGCGAGAGTCGACCCCACCGGGGCCAAATCGATCATCATCCGAGGAGTGAACCCCCCACAGTCGTTCAGGGTGAGGCTGGCGGCCACCCGGAAGCAGCGGCAGGGCGACTGCCAGGCGAACGTCGCGACGTGCTGCTGGATGTGGAGCGCACCCACCTCGCGGGTACGGTCCGGGCAGGAGCGGACCACCGGACGGCCCGGGAAGAGCACGTCGTAGGTCGCCGTCGCTCCCCCAAGGCGGGCGGTGACGCCGGCGTTCCCCTGCGCCACCGCCTCGAGCGGCGCGGGCCGCAGATCGAACAGCGGATCCAGCCCGGCGACGAGGCTGCCCGAGGCGCCCCTCCCGATGGAGAGGAGCCCGAGCCGGAGCGCATCTCCGCGCCGATCGGAGACGGACCCGAAGGCTCGGAGCTCGGTGAGTCGATCGAGCGGAGAGGACGGCAGCCGCGGCACGCCGGTGAGCGGCACCGGCTCCTTGCGCCCGCCGAAGGCGAGGAAGCGCGCCGCGGCGTCCGCGCTGAAGCGGCCCGCCCGCAGCTCGCCGCTCGTGAACGTCTCCGCGAGCCGGCCGGTCTCGACGTCGTAGTCCTGGCCGAGCTCGAGCCGGAGCACGTCGGCCCCGCGCAGGGAGAGGCGCGTGTCGACCGCGGCACGCAGCTGCTGGAAGCGGCCGCGCGGAGCGGCGGACAGGATGGGCAGCGGCAGCTCCACCGGCCCCGGCGCGCCCGCGGGCGTCACGAGCGACGAGCGCTCGACCCGGTCGAGCGAGTCGTACGCCGCCGGGAGATCCGCGTTGCCCGCCGACTCGCTCCCGAGCCGCCACTCGACCCAGGGCGTCACCCGGTGCCGGATCGCCCCGAACGCGCGCCCGAAGGTCGTCTCGAGGCGCGCGCCGGCGACTCCCCACGCCTGCATGGCGGGATCCGTCCCGTCCTCGAACGCGTAGCCGAGCGCCGCACCGCGGACGAACGGCTCCACCACGAGCGCGTTCCCGAGCTGCAGCGGGGCCGCGACCTCCAGCCCGACGTCGCCGCGAGAGGCGCCGGGCCGCAGCACCCGGTCCACGCCCGACGGACGCGGGAGCTCGTACGGCACACCTGCCGCGCCATCGGCGACGAGGCCGCGGAGGGTCCCTCCGTCGAGCGACGCAGCCGGCGCGAAGCGGGCCGCGCCCGCCCTCCCCTCCACCCGCAGCGGCCCGAGGAAGCTCGGAAGCAGCGTCGCCGAGGCCCACGGCCAGCGGTGCAGCTCGTCTACGTCGCGTCCGAACAGGCCGTAGCCCTCCGGCGAGACGAGGAACGGCTGCAGGTAGGAGGCGCCCGCCTCCAGCACGAGCGCGTCCCGCGCGTGCTCGATCACGAGGTCCGAGCGCCGGTAGCTCGTGCCGCGCGCGAGGATGTCGGTCGAGAAGTCGCGCGCGAGGAGCGGGTCGCTGTAGAGCGCGAGGTCGGCGCGGAGCGAGGTGCGCTCGGAGAAGCGCTGGGCGTGGGCGAGGGCGACCGCGTAGCGGCTCCCGGACTCACCGCCCGGCTCGGCGTCCAGGTCCCGGAGCCAGGTCAGCTCGGCCCGGCCCGCCGCCCCGACCGCCGGGGCCCAGCGGCCCTCGAGCCGCGCGGTGGGCCCGCGCACGGCGGGCTTGCCCTTGTCCACCGCCGCGCTGCCCGGGCCGAACGCGTAGCCCGGCGTGAAGGTCAGGTCGGCGCTTCGCCCCAGCGTGACGAACAGGGGGACGTCGACGGCGAAGCGGGTCGCGCCGCTCGACACGAGCTGCGGGACCAGGAGCCCCGTCTGCCGCTCGCCGAGCGGCAGGTAGAGCCACGGCAGCGGGAGGACCGGCACGGGGTGATCGACGAAGAGGAACCGGGGCGTGACGTAGACGACGGGCCACGAGAGCGTGGCGCGCTTCCCCGCGATGATTTCGGCGTTCGCCGCGCGGATCTCCCACGAGGGCGCGCGGCCCGCCCCGCAGTCGCAGAGCGTGAGGCGGGCGCCGGACAGCTTCAGCCGTCCCGAGGGGTCCCCCTGCAGCGACTTGCCGGAGAAAACGAGCCGGTTCTGGCCGAGGCCGCGCGCCGCGTCGATGGACTCGGCCCCGCCGAGCTCCACGGGCCCGCTCTTCAGGAACGCGACGACGTCCTGCGCCTCGAACGGGCCGCCGAGCACCGCGGTGACCCCATCCGCGGCCACCGCGCGCGTGGCGTCCGTGAGGAGGACGCCGCCCGTCGCCACGACCTGGCCCGTCTCGGGGTCATAGCGGGCGGTCCGCGCGCGCAGGACGACGGTGCCTCTCCGCAGCACGGCCCCGTCCTCGACGAGGAAGCTCCCGGTGGACGCGTCGTAGGTGACGGTCCCGGCGTCGACGTGGACGTCTCCCTCCGGGAGGGCGCCCCGACGCGCAGCGGTCGCCGGCGCCTGGGCGGCGGCGAGGTGCGCGGCGAGCGCCGCGAGCGCGACAACGGCGAGGAGCGGAGTGCGGTGCACGGCGAGGGCGCGATTCTACGCGGCGCGCCGTCGCTGTCGCGTCAATTCGCGGCCGGCGTCGTCGCGGGCGCCTCGCCCTCGAGCGCGGCCGGGACGGGGTCGGCAGCGGCGCCGCCGCCCGGCGCGGCCCCGGCGGGCCCCGCCACCGGCAGTGACGCCGGCGCGGCGGGCCGCTCGAAGTCGATGGCGAGCATGTCGCCCTCGATCCGCTGCTGGTACGGGACCCGCTCGCGCAGCTTGATGTCGAGGACGTAGCTCGAGCCGCGGCGCGCCGGGGTGACGACCGCGACCGCGGAGGAGAAGAACGACGTGTCGAGGTGACGCAGGTCGTTCCGGCGCGTCGCGCGCGTGTTCTCGAGCTCGACCCGGATCACGTTCTCGCCCACGTCCTGGACGGAGAACCGGGGCGTCACGCTGGTGCGCACGAAGACGCGCGAGACCCCGGACATCTGCTTGAACCCGACCTCGCGGAGCTGCGCCCGCGGCGCCCCCACGTCGAGCCGCCCGGCGGACGCCTCGGCGGCCGTCTCGGCCACCGCGGCCGCCGGCTCCGGATGCGACTCCGCTGCCGCCCCCCGGGACCGCTCCGGCGCGGGCGCCTCGTCGAGCGCGGCGGCCTTGCCGTTCGCCGCGGCGAGCTCGCGCTCCGATGCGGCCCGAGCCTCGGCCGCAGCGCGCGCGCCGGCCTCCTCTTCTGCCCGACGGTCCGCCTCCGCGCGCGCGCTGGCCTCGGCCTCGCGCGCCTCCCCCTCCGCGCGCGACCGGGCCTGGGCCTCGGCCTCGGACCTCGCGACCTCCTCCTGCCGCTCCTTCTCGTACGCCGCGCGCGCCTCGGCGGCGCCCTTCGCCTCGGCCTCCGCGCGGGACTGCTCCTCCGCCGCCGCGCTCGCCGGCTGCGCGTCGGCTTCGACCCCGGCCTTGGCGCGATCCGCCTCGGCGGCCCGCGCCTTCTCCTCCGCGGCCGCGACCTCGGCGGCTCGCGCCTTCTCCTCCGCGGCCGCGACCTCGGCGACCCGCGCCTTCTCCGCCGCGGCCGCAGCCTCGGCCTTCTCCGCCTCGGCGCGCGCCTGGGCCTCGGCTGCGGCGCGGGCGGCGGCCTCCTCCTGCGCCTTCTTCTCGGCCGCGGCGCGAGCCTTCGCCTCCTCCGCCTCGCGCGCGCGGGCGCCGTCGTCGGCCGCCACGGCCGGGGACGCCCCCGCCGGCTTCGCGACCCGGACGACGAGCGTGTTCCCCTCGGCCAGCACCTCCGGCGGATCGACCTCGACCTGGAACGCCACCATGATCCGGGCGATCGCGGTCGCCTCGGAGCCGTACGACAGGTTCTTCACGAGGTTCACGACGCCGTTCCGGACGACGAGGTCCTCCGGGACGCCCTGGAGACGCGCCTCGGAGAGGTCGATCACGAAGCGCGGCGGATCGGCCATCGAGAAGGTCGTGAAGTTCGGCGGCTTCGAGCCCTTCACCTGGAGCACCACGGCGGCGCCCTCGTCCTTCACCTCGACGGCGGTGACGACGTTGAGGGCGCCGGCGGCGCGGGCGCTGCTGCCCGCGAAGGCGAGGACCAGCGCGACGAGGTGGCGAGGACGCATGCGTGGGCTCCCCAGAGAGGTCGGCGGGCAGGTTAGCATGCGACCGGCCGCCCCCTCAAAAAAAGCCCAGGGGTTCCAATGCGATATCTGACTACCTGGGCGCGAGGAGCCCGCGCGCCTCACCCACGAGGTAGAGCGAGCCGGCGACGCAGACCACGCCGTCCGGCGCCGCGGCGCCTCGCGCGCAGTCGATCGCCTCGGCGACCGAGCCGTGCACGTCCGCCCGGGCCCCCAGGCGGCGCGCCGCCTCGGCGACCTCGGCCGCGGGCCGCCCCCGCGCGGACGCAGGCGTGACGACGTGCAGCGCCCGGACGGCCGGGACGAGCGCGGCCAGCATGTGCGCGTGGTCCTTGTCGGCGAGCACCCCGAACACGAGCTCGACCGGTCGGCCGGGGTACATCGCCCGGAGCGCGGCGGCGAGGGCGGCGGCGCCGTCCGGGTTGTGTGCGCCGTCGAGCAGCACGCCCGAGAGCTCCTCGAGCCGCCCCGGCCAGCGCGCGGTCGCGATGCCGTGCGCCATCGCCTCGTCCGGAACCGCGACCCCGGCGCGCGCCAGCGCGCGCAGCGCCGCGTGGGCGAGCGCGGCGTTCCCCCGCTGGTGCGGCCCGGAGAGCGCGATCGGGCCCGGGTAGTCGGGGGCGGCCACGACGAACGGCGCGCCGCGCCGCGCCGCCTCCGTCCGCAGCGCCTCGAGCGCCCCGGGCGGCTGGCGCCCGTGCACCACCGCCGGCACGCCGGGCTTGAAGATCCCGGCCTTCTCGAAGGCGATCTGCTCGACGGTGTCGCCGAGGAGCTGCGTGTGGTCGAGGCCGATGGCGGCGATCGCCGTGACGCGCGGCACGATCGCGTTCGTCGCGTCGAAGCGCCCCCCGAGCCCCACCTCCACCACGGCGGCGCCGACGCCCGCGCGCGCGAAGTGGAGGAGGCCGGCGAGCGTCGCGAACTCGAAGTAGGTCAGCCGGTCGCCCTCCTCGCCCGCGTCGTGCCACGGGCAGGCCCGGCGGATCTCCTCGATCGCCGAGGCGAGGTCCAGGTCTCCGATGGGCGCGCCCGCAACCTGGATCCGCTCGTTGAAGCGGACGAGGTGAGGCGAGGTGTAGAGGCCGACCCTGTGGCCGGCGGCCTCGAGGGCGGCGGCGGCCATCGCGCAGGTGGAGCCCTTGCCGTTCGTGCCGCCGACGTGCAGCACGGGGTAGGCGCGCTCCGGACGGCCGAGCGCGTCGAGGGCGCGCTGCATCCGCTCGAGCCCGAAGCGCATCGCGAGCGGCTGCAGCCCGGCGAGGTAGGCGTGGGGATCGGCCATGGCGGTGTGCTAGCGCGCGCCGCGGGACCGCGCCGGGCCGGGCGCGGCCGCTCGCGCGCGGGTCAGCCGAGGAGCGACAGGAGCTGCCCGAGGCGATCCCGCATGTCGTGGCGGTGCACGATGGCGTCGATCATCCCGTGCTCGAGGAGGAACTCGCTGCGCTGGAAGCCCGGCGGCAGCTTCTCCCGGATGGTCTGCTCGATGACGCGGGGCCCGGCGAAGCCGATGAGGGCCTTCGGCTCGGCGATGACGACGTCGCCGAGCCAGGCGAAGCTGGCCGCCACGCCGCCCGTGGTCGGGTGGAGCATCACGGACACGTAGGGCTTCCTGACCGCCCGGAAGCGGTGGAGCGCCGCCGAGGTCTTCGCCATCTGCATGAGGGAGAAGATGCCCTCCTGCATGCGGGCGCCGCCGGTCGAGCTGAAGACGATGGCCGGCAGCCGGCGCTCGAAGGCGCGGTCGAAGACCCGCGTGACCTTCTCGCCGACGACCGAGCCCATCGAGCCGCCCATGAACTCGAACGCGAACGACCCGATCGACACCTGCTGCCCGGCGATCGAGCCCACCCCCGAGATGAACGCGTCCCGCAGCCCGGTGTTCTTGTAGGTGCCCTTCAGGCGGTCGCGGTACTTCTTCGCGTCCACGAAGCCGAGCGGATCCTGCGGGGTGAGATCGGCGTCGAGCTCCTCGAAGGAGCCGGGGTCGAGCACGAGCTCGAACCGGCGGCGGATCGGCAGCGCCTCGTGCTGGCCGCACGATGGGCAGACGTTCCACTCGCGCTCGAGCTCCGCGCGCGCGACCACGCTCTCGCAGCCCTCGCACTTGTGCCAGATGCCCTCGCCCTTGGCGGGCGGCGGCGGCGGGGCGGCGGGGGTCGACTCCCTCGCCTTCACCTTCTTCTGCTTGGAGAACCAGGGCATTTGCGGTGCGTGACCTCGGAAGGAAGTGGTGCTTAGCCGACCTCACGCGCCAGTGTCAACGAACCGCCCGCGACGCGGCGCGGCACGAACGCGGCCGGAAACTGGCGATGACGGATCGCTCCGCTACGATGCCTGCCAGCACTCCGAGCGAAAGCCGCTCCCGATGCGCCTCACCACCGTACTCCTCGCCGCCCTCCTGCTCCTCGCGGTCGCGCTCTAGGCGACGACCCGGAGCAACCGCGCCCCCCGGGCGCGGCCACGACGTGCGCCACGGCGCGCGGCGGCCGGCGTCCGCCCCGTCGCCCTGCCCGGCGCGGGAGCAGCTTGCGGCCGTCGCGCCGTCGCGGTAATGGCCCGCCATGTCCCTGACCTACCGCGACGCGGGCGTCGACATCGACGAGGGCGACCGCCTCGTCGAGCTCATCAAGCCCCACGCCCGTCCCACCCTCCGCCCCGAGGTCCTCGCCGGGATCGGCGGGTTCGGCGGGCTCTTCGCGCTCGACGTGAAGAAGTACCGCGAGCCGGTGCTCGTCTCGGGCACCGACGGCGTCGGGACGAAGCTCAAGGTCGCCTTCGAGGCGAACCGCCACGACACGATCGGCATCGACCTCGTGGCGATGTGCGTGAACGACGTCGCGGTCGTGGGGGCCGAGCCGCTCTTCTTCCTCGACTACTACGGCACGGGGAAGCTGTCCGCCGAGCAGGGCGCCGAGGTGGTGAAGGGCATCGCCGAGGGCTGCCGTCAGGCAGGTTGCGCGCTCATCGGCGGCGAGACCGCGGAGCTGCCCGGCTTCTACGCCCCGGGCGAGTACGACCTCGCGGGCTTCGCGGTGGGCTGCGTGGACCGCTCGCGCATCGTCGACGGCAAGACGGTCGCGAAGGGCGACCTCGTCATCGGCGTCGCCTCGACCGGGCTCCACTCGAACGGCTACTCGCTCGCGCGCAAGGCGCTCCTCGAGAAGAACCCACTCGACCGGCGCTTCGACGCCCTCGGAGGCCGCACGCTCGCGGAGGCGCTCCTCGAGCCGACCCGCATCTACGCCAAGGACGTGCTCGCGCTCCTCGAGGCGGTCCCGGTCAAGGCGTTCTCCCACATCACCGGCGGCGGCCTGCCCGGCAACGTGCCGCGCACGCTGCCCGACGGCACGCGCGCGGTGCTCGAGGAGCGGCGCTGGCCGAGGCCGGCCATCTTCGACCTCGTCGAGCGCGAGGGCGGCGTGCCGCGCGACGAGATGTACCGGACCTTCAACATGGGGCTCGGGCTCGTCGCCGTGGTCGCGCCGGGCGACGAGGCGGCAGCGCACGCCGCGCTGCGCGCGCGCGGCCTCGACGCGTGGACCGTCGGCCAGATCGAGGACGGCACGGGCGAGGCCACCTGCGAGGTGGTGCGGTGATCCGGCTCGGGGTCCTCGCGTCGGGCGGCGGCACGAACCTGCAGGCCATCCTGGACGCCTGCGGGGCAGGCGGCGCCGCACGCCGCGTGGACGCCGAGGTCGCCGTGGTCGTCTCGAACGTCCCGACCGCCGGAGCGCTCGAGCGGGCGCGCCGCGCGGGCGTCGCGACGGAGGTGCTCCCGTCGAAGGGCGTCGCCGATCGCGAGGCCTACGACCTCCGGCTCGTCGAGGTCCTGCGCGCGCACCGGGTCGAGGTCGTGTGCCTCGCCGGCTACATGCGGCTCGTCACGCCCGCCTTCCTGCGCGCCTTCGGCCCGACGCCCGCGTCGCGCGGCTGCCCGCGCGTCCTGAACGTGCACCCCGGCCTGCTGCCGAGCTTCCCGGGGCTCCACGCCCAGCGCCAGTGCGTCGAGTACGGCGCGCGCTTCGCGGGCTGCACCGTGCACTTCGTCGACGAGGGGACGGACACCGGCCCCGTGATCGCGCAGGCCATCGTGCCGGTCCTGCCCGACGACGACGAGGCGGCGCTCGCGGCCCGCATCCTCGAGCAGGAGCACCGGCTCTACCCCCAGGCCATCCAGTGGCTGGCGGCGGGCCGGCTCTCGGTCGAGGGGCGGCGCGTGCGGGTGGAGGGTGCGCGGCTCGCTCCGCCCGGGCCGGTCACGAACCCGCTCGTGGAGCTGGCGTGAAGCGAGCGGCCGGCCGCCCGGCCGCGGAATCGCGGCGCGGTCGAGAAGAGGTTTGGCGCGCGGCCGAACCCGGGTAGACTCCCGCGCCCGTGGCGCAGACCTTCCGTCCTCCCGCAACCCAGCGCATCTACGACGTCTGCGTGGTCGGCTCGCAGCTCGGCGGCGTGGTGGCCGGCGCGCTGCTCGCCCGGCGCGGCCTCCGCGTCCTGCACGTCGCCCACGACGACCCCGGCTTCCACTACGCCGACCAGGGTTACATCCTGCCCTTCGGACCGGCGGTCGTCCCCTCCCCGCGCCAGCTGCCGAGCGCGGAGGCGGTCCTCTCCGAGCTCGGCCTAGCGACCGACTTCTCGCGCGCGCTCGTGCCCTCGGATCCGGACTTCCAGCTCCTCCTGCCGAAGCACCGCGCCGACCTCTCGCGCGATCCCGCCATCCTGCGCACGGAGCTGCGCCGCGAGTGGCCGCAGGAGGCGGAGGCGCTCGAGGCGGCCTTCGCGACGCTCGGGACCCTCTTCGACTTCGCCGGCTTCTTCCTGCGCTCCGCGCCGCCGCTCCCTCCGGACGGGTTCATCGAGCGGCGCGAGGTGAAGAAGGCCATCAAGCTCGCCTCGACCGCGCCGGGCGCGCCGAAGGAGCCGGTGGGCGTCGCGAGGCCGTTCGCAGGGCTCGAGGACCACGAGCTCGCCCAGAGCGTCGCCATCGCGCACCGCTTCCTCACGTACCTCGACGGTGAGCCCTCCCCGCTCTCGCTCGTCCGGCTCCTCGGCGGCGCGTTCCGGGGGACGAGCCGCCTCCCCGGCGGTCAGGGCACGCTGCGCGAGATGGTGCGCCGGCGCATCGCGGAGTCCCGCGGCGAGCTGCGCGGGGGCCCCGGCGAGCCGGCCGTCGCGACCGGGTTCGACATCGAGGGCGGCAAGGTCGAGGCGGTGCGGCTCGCCGACTCCCCGGACGCCCACGTGGCGCGCGCCTTCATCGTGGCCACCGACGCGGACCGCCTCCTCGACCTCCTGCCCGCGGATCTCCGCGAGTCGCGCGCCGTAGAGCCGCTCCGCGGGATTCGCCCGCGGCGTCAGCTCGTCTCGGTGAACCTCGTGGTGAAGCAGGCCGCGCTCCCGCCGGCGCTCGCCGAGAACGTGATCGCGCTGCGCAACGCCTCGGCCGGCGACGGCCTCGACAACGCCGTGTTCCTGCAGGTGCTCCCCGCGCGCCGCGAGGGGCGCAAGGGCCCCGGCGACAAGGGCTCGGGCGGCGAGCCCGTCTCGGACGAGCGCGTCGTCTGCGCGTCGGGGTTCGTCCCCGCCGACGTCCGGAGCCGGCCGGCGCTCCAGCAGGCCGCCTCCAGGATCCGCGAGGCGGTGGCGGACGCGATCCCCTTCTTCGAGCGCCACCTCATCGCCGAGTCGGCGCCCCTGCTCGCCTCTCCCGAGGCCGCCGATCTCCCTCCCGTCCACCCGCTCTACGAGGCCAACCTCGACGAGTTCCTGGGCGTGACCGGCGTGCCGGTGCGCGGCCCCTGGAAGAACCTGTTCTTCGCCGGCCGCGAGGTGCTCCCGGGCCTCGGCATCGAGGGCGAGTTCTACGCGGGGATCCAGGCGGCCGGGCACGTGGCCGCGCTCCTGGGGTCGAAGAACCCGCTCAAGTAGGCGGGATCGCGCGGGTCACGCCCGCACTGCTGCGCGGCGGCGGCGAGCGCCCGCCGCGTGAACCAGCCTCTTGCATTTCCGCCGCCGTTGCGTAATATCCCGCGCTCTTTCGGATTTTCGGAGCAAGCCATGGCACGCCGCTGCGACATCTGTGGGAAGGGCCCGCTCGTCGGGAACAACGTCTCCCACGCGAACAACAAGACGAAGACCCGCTCGATGCCCAACCTCCGCTCGGTCCGGGCGACGGTCGACGGCACCGTGAAGCACGTGCGCGTCTGCACGCGCTGCCTCAAGGCCGGCAAGATCGTGAAGGTCGCCCACGGCGCCTCCCGCGCCGCCGCGCGGGCGTAGCGCGAGGCCGGCCTCGGCCTCCGAGGCGCCTCCCCCGGCCTCGCGCGCGCCACCACGACGCCCGGCGCCGCGCGGTCTCTCCAGTCGTCCGTCCGGTGGGCTGCCGCCCCGAAGCGGTCCGCGCAGCGCGTTGCGCCGCCGCGGGGTGGCGCACCATGGGGGTGCGTGATGGCCAGGGAGAACAGGGCGCTCGCGCCTGCCGAGCTGAGGGACGCGCGCGCGGCGCTGGCCGCAGCGCGTGGGCGCAAGCGGCTCGACGTCATCCTCGACGCGCGCGATCCGCAGGCGCTCGTGCGCGCCCTGCCCGCCGACGAGCTGTACTTCACGATCCGCGACGTGGGCCTCGCCGACGCGGCGTTCATCGTGCAGCTCGCCTCGGCCCAGCAGTTCAAGACCTTCATCGACCTCGACGCCTGGTCGCGGTCGGGGTTCGAGCCGCGCAAGGCGCTGCCGTGGCTCCGCGCCGCGCGCGCCGGGGCGCAGCTCGAGCCGAAGGCCGCCGCCCGCTGGGAGCGGAAGCTCGCCGCGCTCGACCGCGAGGTGCTGTACCTCGTCCTGCGCACGAGCCTGCGCATCCACGACCTCGAGCAGGATCCCGATCCGGAGCTCACGAGCGACCGCTTCATGCGGACGCCCGAGAACAAGTTCGTGATCGAGTTCCTCGTGGACGGCACCGAGTACATGGCGGTGCGCGGCGTCCTCGACGACCTGTACGCCGAGGATCCGTTCGCCGCGACGCGGCTCCTCTCCTCGCTCCGCTGGGACCTCCCGAGCGAGCTCGAGGAGACGGCCCTCCGCTGGCGCGCCGCCCGCCTCGCGGATCTCGGCTACCCGTCCCTCGAGGAGGCCCTCTCGTGGTTCGCGCGCCCGCCGCGGACGCCGGCCGCGGCGCCCGGGCTGGCCGCGCGTCCGCCCGGCTTCTTCCTCGCGACGCTCGCGCAGGCGTCGCTGCTCGACCGCGCGTTCGCCGCGCTCTCGCCCGCGGAGCGCGACGCCGTCGAGCGGCAGATCGTGTCGGCCGCCAACGCCGTCCTCGTCGCCGACGCGGTGGACCCCGGCGACCTCGACGCCGTGCGAGGGGTCTTCCAGGCGGCGCGCGCCTACCTCGAGCTCGGGCTCGAGAAGCTCGCCGGCGGCGACGAGGGCCGCGCGATCGAGGCGCTCGCCGAGACGCCGGTGAAGCGGATCTTCCAGGAGGGGTTCGGGCGCGTGCTCGAGCTGCGCTGGCGCGCCGAGCGGATCCTGTCGGCGGCGGGGGGCCCCGAGCGCTTCCGCTCGCCGCTCTCCGAGATGCTCGCCGCCCTGGTGCACCGGCGGCCTCGGTACTTCCCCGGCATCGAGGCGCCGCCCGAGGAGTGGGGCACCCCGATGGCGGCCGCCTTCGAGCCGCGTCACTTCCGCTCGTCCGAGGACCTCGCCCGCACCGCCGCCGCGCTGGATGCGGCCGAGGCGGAGGCTGCGGGCTGACGGAGCGCGGCGGTCGTGGGGCGGAGCGAAGCGAGCCCGCCGGGGCCGGGGCCGCAGGCCCCGTGTGATCAATCCTCGATGAAGCTCGCCTCGCGGGCCCACGCGAGCGTCTGGTCGATCTGCTCGTCGGAGAGGATGCCGCCGTCGCGCAGGAGCCGCACCTCCGTGCGCATGTCCGTGTCGAGCAGGTACGGGCCGTCGGTGTTGATCGTGAACTTCACCCCGCGCTCCCAGAACCGCCGCAGGATCCCCCCGAGCTCCGCCAGCGACGCGACCGCGCGGGTCGCGAGGTTGGAGCTCGGGCAGATCTCGAGCACGATCCCCCGCTCGCGCAGGAGATCCATCACCCGCTCGTCCTTCGCGGCGCAGATCCCGTGGCCGATCCGCTGGGGCTCGAGCTCCTCCACGACGGCGCGCACCCCCTCGGCGCCCGTCCCGGCGGTCTCCCCGGTGTGCACGGTGGTCTTGAGCCCCGCCGCGCGGGCGCGCGCGAAGAGCTCGCGGTAGCGCTTCACCTCGCGGCCGTCGAGCTCGAGGGCGTTCCGCTCCGTCCCCGCGAGGTCGATCCCGACGACGCCCCGGCGCCGGTACTTGATGGCCTTCTCGACGAGGATCTCGTTGAGGTGCGCGTCGAACTCGCGGGCGAGGCAGAAGATGAGCCCGGCGCGGACGCCGTACTCGAGGAGGGCGCGGTCCATGCCCCGGAGCGCCGCGTGGATGATGTGATCGAGATCGCGCTCGCCGCCGACGTTGCGCTTCATGGGGTTGAAGCGCAGTTCGATGAGCGAGACGCGCGAGGAGCGGTACTCCTTGCCGATGACCTCGTAGACGCTGCGCTCCATCGCCTGCGGCGACGACTGGATCTTCTCCGTCCAGGTGTGCAGGACGGCGAGGTACTCGTCGAGCGACTTCACCTTCCCCGGCCGGGCGGAGACGAGCTCCTTGAACTCCCAGTAGTCGGAGACGGGCAGCTTGAACCCCTGCTCGTGGGCGATCGACCAGAGGACGTGGGGCGCGACCGCCCCGCCGACGTGGATGTGGAGGTCCGCGAGCTCCCTGGGCATGGGGCTCTAATCCTAGGACTGCGACTCGTCCGGCGCGGCGTTCGACGGCGCGCCGAGCCCGAGACCGCACTCCGGGCACTCGGCCTCCTCCCCGCCGCGCACCGCGAACACGTGCCCGCAGGCCGGGCAGGTGAGGTCCCCGCCCTGGTCCAGATCCACGCCCGCCTGGCCCCGGGCCGCGGCCGCCGCGGCCTCGGGATCCTCGAGCAGCTCGGCCCAGTCCCTCCGCAGGAACTCCACCGCGCGCGGGGCCTCGTCCCGCGGCACGTACAGGTTCCAGAGCGGATGGGCGCGCTCCTCGGGGCGCGCCGGCGGGACCTTCTCCATCTCCGGCCCGAGCCCCTCGACCTCGAGGAGCGACATCATCTCGCGCACCGAGGCGTAGCCGGAGCGCGTGACCAGCGCGAGCCCTTCGGCGTCGGCCTCGCACGTGACGCAGTGGCCCGCGTCGTCGAGGGGCGTCGTGCACTTCTCGCACAGCTCTGCCATCGGCGGTTCTCCCGGAGCGCGTCGGCGCGCGACGGGATATTAGCCGGACCCGGTCGCGTTCGCCCCGTGCGCGATCAGCGCCGCGCCGGCCGCGCGGGGTTTCGCGGCGCGTGCTTCGCGACGGCGCGCGAGAGCGATCCCTGGGGCTGCGGCGCGGGCGCCGTCGCGGCGCGCTCGGGCGCGACGACGCGCGGCGGCTCGGCCTGGGTCGCGGGCCCCTGCTCGCGGCCGGGGCCGGCCAGCACGGCGAGGGCGAGGAGCGCCGGAGCGAAGAGGAAGCGATACAGGGCCATGGTCGGCCTCCGGGGCGGCGTGCGAGCGGACCGAGGGATGACCCTGACGGTGGGGCGGGCCGGGCTCCGCGCCAAGCGGCCAGGATGGGGGCGCCGCTCCCGGCGGCCTTCGCTATACTGCCGAGCCCTATGATCATCGACGGTAAGCTCATCGCGGCGAAGGTGCGGAGTGAGGTCGCGGAGGCGGTTCGCGCGCTCGTGGCGGTCGGGATCGCCCCCGGCCTCGCGGTGGTGCGGGTCGGCGAAGACCCCGCCTCCGCCATCTACGTGCGCGGAAAGCGCAAGGACTGCGAGGAGGTCGGGATTCGCTCCGTGGAGCACCACCTCCCCGCCACGACGTCGCAGGCCGACCTGCTCGCGCTCGTCGGCCGGCTCAACGCCGACCCGACCATCCACGGCATCCTGGTCCAGCTCCCCCTCCCCAAGCACCTCGACGAGCGCACCGTCCTCGACGCGATCGATCCCCGCAAGGACGCGGACGGCTTCCACCCGTTCAACGTCGGCGCGCTCTCGATCGGCATCCCCGGCACGCCGCGCCCGTGCACCCCCGCCGGCGTGATGCGGCTCCTCGAGGAGGCCAAGGTGGACCCGAAGGGCAAGCGCGCCCTCGTCGTCGGCCGCTCCAACATCGTCGGCAAGCCCATGGCCGCGATGCTGCTCGAGAAGCACGCCACGGTGACGATCGCCCACTCGCGCACGCAGGATCTCGCGGGCGAGGTCGCCCGCGCCGACATCCTCGTCGCGGCCATCGGCAAGGCCGAGCTCGTCCGGGGTGACTGGGTCCGCGAGGGCGCGGTCGTGATCGACGTCGGCATGAACCGGCTCGAGGACGGGCGGCTCGTGGGCGACGTGGAGTACGCGGGTGCCGCGCGGCGCGCCTCCGCGATCACGCCCGTGCCGGGCGGCGTCGGCCCGATGACCCGCGCCATGCTGCTCGTCAACACCATCGACCTCGCGAGGGCGCGCGCGCGGTGAGCCGGGCCCGGCTCGCCGCCGCGCTCGTCGCGCTCACGCTCGCGGCCGGCGGCTGCGGATCGAGCCCGACGTTCACGGTCCGCTCCGAGCGCGCGCGCCGGCCGGGGCCGGCCCCCGAGCTCTCCGGACCGTTCCTGCGCGTCCTCCACCTCGCCGACTTCGGAGACGGGACCGACCAGCAGCGCGAGGTCGCCCGCGCCGTGTCCTCGGCCCACCGGAGGTCGCCCTTCGCGCTCGCCCTCTTCCCGGGCGACGACGTCTACCCGTGCGGCCCGAGCACGACCGTGCCCGGGGCGTCCTCCTGCGCCTTCGGCGCCGACGGCAACACCCTCGCCCCCGGCTTCGCGGCGCCGGCGGACCCCGGGTTCGCTCGCCACGAGGGGCCGCTCTCGACCCTCGCCGGCGCCCCCGCGGCGGAGGTCTACCTCGCGCTCGGCAACCACGACGTGGCGTCCGGCGGGAGCTGCAGCCAGGGCGGGGACCCCGTCGCCGAGGGTCGGCTCAAGGCCTGCCTCGAGGTGGCGCACCGGTCGCCGCTCTGGCAGATGCCGGCGCGGCACTACGCGCTCGATCGCGGGGCGGCCCGCTTCCTCGTCGTCGACACGAACCTCGTGAAGGGCGCGTACGGCGGGTTCGCGCTCGACGACGAGGTCGCCTTCGTGCGCGAGGAGGCGCCCGGCTGCCGGGCCGACGCCTGCGACGCGGAGCCCGGCGGCTGCGACAAGCCCTGGTGCTTCCTCGTCGGCCACCACCCGCCGGTCACCGCCGGCGGGCACCGCACCGACGCGACGCCCGACTACCTCGCGCGGATGGACCGGCTCCTCGCCGCGGGCGGGGGACGCGTCCGCGCCTTCCTCGCCGGGCACGATCACGATCTCCAGCACCTCCGCGCGCCGAGCGGCCTCGACGTGCTCGTCTCGGGGAACGGAGCGCGGGGCCGCCCGTCGGAGCGGTTCGACACCGCGTCGGTCCCGGGCACCGAGGTGATCTTCGCGTCGGTGCGGTGGGGGTTCGGCGTGCTCGAGGTCGCGCGGGCGGGCTGGCGCTACCGCTTCGAGGACGACGGCGGCGCACCGCTCTACTGCTGCGCGGCCGTGGGCGCGGGACGCTGCGAGCCCGTCGCCTGCCCCTGATACGCCTCGAGTGCGAGCGCCGCGAGCGCGCCCGTTCCGGGGGGCGCGGGGCGCCTCCGCCATTCCTGCCTTGCGGACCCTTCGCGGGAGCGGTAGTCCAAGGGCGCGTCCCCGCGAGATCTTCCGCCGGTCCCGGCGCGCTTGACCCGACAGTCGACCCCGATAGAATCCGCCCGCCCTTCCGGTCCCCGAGGCGCCCCATGGCCCAGCGAACGCCCCTCTTCGAAACGCATGTCCGTTCCGGCGCGCGGATGGTGGACTTCGCCGGCTGGGAGATGCCGGTCCAGTACGCCGGCATCCTGGAGGAGCACGAGGCGGTCCGCACGCGCGTCGGCCTGTTCGACGTGTCGCACATGGGCGAGGTCGTGTTCCGCGGCCCGCGCGCCCTCGAGGCGCTGAACCGGCTCTTCACGAACGACCTCTCGAAGGTCGCGGACGGCCAGGCGCAGTACGGCTGCCTCTGCCGCGAGTCCGGCGGGATCGTCGACGACGTGGTCGTGTACCGCCGCGCGGCCGACGACCTGCTCGTGTGCGTGAACGCGGGCAACCGGCAGAAGGACTTCGACTGGCTGTCCGGCCACCCGGGCGGAGCGGACGTGAAGAACGAGTCCGACGACTGGGCCCAGCTCGCGCTGCAGGGGCCGCGCGCCGCGCAGCTCCTCCAGCGGCTCACGCCGCTCGATCTCATGCCCATCCGCTCCTACCGCTTCGCCCGGGGCGAGGTCGCGGGCGTGCCCTGCCTCGTCGCGCGCACGGGCTACACCGGCGAGGACGGCTTCGAGCTCTTCTGCCCCCCCGCCGCCGCGCCGCGCCTGTGGGACGCGCTCCTCGAGGCAGGCCAGGCCGAGGGAATCCAGCCGTGCGGCCTCGGCGCGCGCGACTCGCTCCGGCTCGAGATGGCCTACCGGCTCTACGGCTCGGACATGGACGACGGCACGACGCCGCTCGAGGCCGGCCTGGGCTGGGTGGTGAAGCTCGACAAGGGCGAGTTCATCGGGCGCGACGCGCTCGTCCGCCAGAAGGAGCAGGGCCTCGCGCGGAAGCTCGTCGGCTTCGTGCTGACCGACGCGGGGATCGCGCGCCACGGGTATCCGGTGGTGCAGGACGGGCGGAAGGTCGGCGAGGTGACGAGCGGGACGAAGAGCCCGTCGCTCAAGACCTCGATCGGCCTCGCCTACGTCCCGCCGGCGCTCGCCGCGGAGGGCTCGACCTTCGGCGTCGAGATCCGCGGCCGCGCCGCCGCGGCGAAGGTCGTGAAGACGCCGTTCTACACGCGGAAGTGACCGAGGAGAGGGACGCCATGGAAATCCCCGACACCCTGAAGTACACGCGCGAGCACGAGTGGGCCCGGACGAAGGGCACGCAGGTCGTCATCGGGATCACCGACTTCGCCCAGGATCAGCTCGGCGACGTCGTGTTCGTGGAGCTGCCCGACGTCGGGGACACGGTGAAGAAGGGTGAGTCGTTCGGGGTCGTCGAGTCGACCAAGGCCGTCTCCGAGCTCTTCGCCCCGCTCTCCGGCAAGGTCGTCGAGGTCAACGACCCGCTGGCCGACGCGCCCGAGACGATCAACGACGATCCGTACGAGGAGGGCTGGATGATCGTCGTCGAGCCCTCCGATCCGAAGGAGCTCGAGGCGCTCATGGACGCGAAGGCGTACCGCGCGTTCGTCGAGGAGCAGGAGTAGGCGTCCGCCGCCCGGCGGGCGTCGTCACCGAGACATTCGCGGGCGGCCGTCCCGGGACGGGTTCGCGCGCGCCACAGGAGTCCGCGCCTTGCGCTACCACCCGCACACGCCCGAGGACGTCCGGGCGATGCTCGACGCCATCGGGGCGGAGAGCCTCGACGCCCTGTTCCGCTCGATCCCGGAGCGGCTGCGCCTCTCCCGCCCGCTCGACCTGCCGCCCGCGGCGGACGAGGTCACGCTCTTCTCCGAGCTCCGCGCGCTCGCCGCGCGCAACGACACCGCGCACCCGCCGTTCGTCGGCGCCGGCTGCTACCCGCACCACGTCCCGCCGGTCGTCGACCAGCTCCTGCTCCGCGGCGAGTTCTTCACCGCCTACACGCCGTACCAGCCGGAGGTCTCGCAGGGCACGCTGCAGGCGCTCTTCGAGTGGCAGACGTTCGTGTGCCTCCTCACCGGCATGGACGTCTCGAACGCCTCCATGTACGACGGCGCGACCGCGATGGCCGAGGCGGCCCTCATGGCCACGCGGGTGACGGGGCGCAGCAAGATCGTGGTCTCGGCCGCGGTCCACCCCGAGTACCGCAAGGTCCTCGCGACCTACCTGCGGTCCACGGGCGACGAGATCGCGACCGTGCCGTTCGGCCCGGACGGACGGACCGACCTCGCCGCGCTCGAGAAGGCGGTGGACGGCGGGACCGCCGCCGTCATCGTGGGCTACCCGAGCTTCCTCGGCGTCGTGGACGCGCTCCCGGAGGCCGCCGCCATCGCGAAGCGGGCCGGCGCGCTCACCATCTCCGTGACCGCCGAGGCGGTCGCGCTGGGCCTCCTCCAGGCGCCGGGCGCGCTCGGCGCCGACGTCGCGGTGGGGACCTTCCAGAGCTTCGGCAACCCGCTCGCCTTCGGCGGCCCTGCGCCGGGCTTCTTCGCGCTGCGCGAGCAGTTCGTCCGGCAGATGCCGGGCCGCGTCTGCGGCGCGACGGTGGACAAGCACGGCCGCCGCGGCTTCGTCCTCACCCTCTCCACGCGCGAGCAGCACATCCGGCGGGAGAAGGCGACCTCCAACATCTGCACGAACTCCGGCCTCAGCGCCCTCGCCGCGACGATCCACCTGTCGCTCCTCGGCAAGAAGGGGCTCACCGAGCTCGCGCGGCTCAACTTCACGCGCGCGCGGCTGCTGAAGGACGCGCTCGGGCGCGCCGGGATCTCCCCGGTGTTCTCCGCGCCGTCGTTCAACGAGCTGGCCTTCGACGTCGGGGACGCCGAGGCGGTGGTGGCGCGCCTCGCGAAGCGCGGCATCGCCGCCGGCGCGCCGCTCGCGCGCTGGTACCCGGAGCTCCGCGGGGCCAAGGGCGCGCTCCTCTGCGTCGCGACCGAGCTGCACACCCCCGAGCTCATCGAGCTCTTCGCGCAGGCGGTGAAGGGATAGCCATGGGAAACCCCACCGGCTGGAAGCCCAGCATGGAGAAGGACGCGAAGGTGACGGCGACGGCGCACGCGGAGGTCGGCGCGGGCGGCGCGACGCGCGGGCTCGTGCACGAGGAGCAGCTCCTGTTCGAGCGCGGCTCGACCGGCCGGAGCGGCGTGTCGCTGCCCGCTGCGGGCGGCGACTTCGACCCGGCCCGCGAGCTCCCGGCCGCGCTGCTGCGCGACGGCGTCGAGGGCATGCCGGAGGTCTCCGAGCTCGAGGTGGTCCGCCACTTCACGCGGATGTCCTCCTGGAACCACGGGATCGACACCGGCTTCTACCCGCTCGGCTCCTGCACCATGAAGTACAACCCGAGGTCGAGCGAGGCGCTCGCGCGCCTGCCGGGCTTCGCCAACGTGCATCCGCTCGCGCCCGCGGAGCTCGCGCAGGGGGCGCTCGAGCTCATGTACCGGCTCGAGCGGGCGCTCTCGGAGATCGCCGGCTTCGACCAGACGACGCTCGTCCCCGCGGCCGGGGCCCAGGGCGAGCTGTGCGGGCTCATGCTCATCCGCGCCTACCACCAGGCGCACGGCAACCCGCGCAAGAAGGTGCTCATCCCCGACACCGCGCACGGGACGAACCCGGCCTCCTCGGCGCTGAACGGCTACGACGTCGTGCAGCTCGCGTCGGGCGCGGACGGCCGGCTCCACCCGGAGACGGTCGCGGCGGCGATGGACGAGGACGTCGCCGCGATCATGATCACGAACCCCAACACGCTCGGGATCTTCGAGAGCAACATCGCGGAGATCGCCGAGATCGTGCACGCCAAGGGCGGCCTGGTGTACGGCGACGGCGCGAACATGAACGCGCTGCTCGGCGTCGCGCGCCCGGGCGACATGGGCTTCGACGTCATGCAGTACAACCTGCACAAGACGTTCGCGACGCCGCACGGCGGGGGCGGCCCGGGCTCCGGGCCCGTCGCGGTCAAGGCGAAGCTCGCGCCCTTCCTTCCCCTGCCCGTCGTCGTGAAGGAGGGCGAGCGGTACCGCCTCCTCGTCGAGCCGAAGGAGCGGCCGCAGACGATCGGGAAGCTCCGCGAGTTCTGGGGCAACTTCGGGATGTTCGTCCGCGCCTGGGCCCTCATCCGCGAGTACGGCCCGGAGGGCGTCGCCGAGACCGGGAAGCTCGCGGTGCTGAACGCCAACTACGTCCGCAAGCTCCTGCAGGGCACCTACAACCTCCCCTACGAGACGGACTCGCTCCACGAGGTGGTCTTCGACGACAAGCTGCAGAAGGTTCACGGCGTCACGACGATGGACGTCGCGAAGCGGCTCATCGACCACGGCTTCCATCCGCCCACGGTCTACTTCCCGCTCGTCGTCTCCGGCGCGCTCATGATCGAGCCGACGGAGACCGAGTCGAAGGAGACGCTCGAGCGCTTCTGCACCGCGATGAAGGCGATCGCCGAGGAGGCGCAGGCGGATCCCGAGGCGGTGAAGGCGGCGCCGACCCGGCCCTTCCGCGCCCGGCTCGACGAGACGCGCGCCGCCCGCAAGCCGATCCTGCGGTGGCGCCCCGGGATGAAGGTGGAGTGACGGCGGGCCGGCACCCCGCGGCCTCGGCCCGGGGTGCCCCGCCCGCGCTCAGTAACCGCGGGCCGCGCGCGAGCGCAGGTACGCCTCGCGGACCGCGGCGTGATCCTCGACGATCCGGTCGTACTCACCGTGGAACAGCTCGGAGGCGACGATGAAGTCGGCCGTCGACCGGTTGCAGGCGGTGGGGATGTTGTAGAGCACGGCGATGCGCAGGAGCGCCTTCACGTCCGGATCGTGGGGCTGCGGCTCGAGCGGATCCCAGAAGAAGATGAGCACGTCGAGCTCGCCGTCGGCGATCTTGGCGCCGACCTGCTGGTCGCCCCCGAGCGGCCCGCTCTTGAAGCGCGTGATCCGGAGATCCGTCGCGGCCTGCACCAGGCCGCCCGTCGTGCCGGTCGCGAACAGCCGGTGCTCCTTCAGCACCTCGCGGTTGTACTTCACCCACTCGAGGAGATCGTCCTTCCGGCTGTCGTGCGCGATGAGCACGACGTTCTTGACGCCTTCCATCTTGACGCGCTGCGGCTGATCCATCGGGGGGATATACCGCATCCGCCGCTCAGGAACATGGCGCGTCGGTGACATGACGGGCGCCCGGGCGAGCGGCCGCCCTCAGGGCCGAGGTGCGTCCGGCAGGGCGAACCTCGGCCGCGCGTCGTCCCAGGCGAGCTCGAAGCGCCACCGGGCGAGCAGGATCCGCCCGTCGGCGCCGACGAGCGCTCGCGGCGGGTTCGGGAAGGGCGAGGCGGCGCGGATCGCGCGCACGACCTCGCGATCGTAGAAGTCGAGGCCAGAGCTCGCCACGAGGCGCACGTCGCGGACGCCGCCCGCCGGCTCGAGCACGATGTCCACCGTCGTGCCGCGGGTCCGCCGGCCGTACCGCTGCGAGGCGGGGTCGCGCGCGTCCCAGGTCCGGTTCGGGTCCCACTCGCGCGCGATCGCACGTTTCACGCGCAGGAAGAACTCCGCGAAGCGGAACCGGCGGGTGTTGAGCCCCGTCGCGTCGCCCTCCTCCACGTCGTGGAGCCGTTCGCCCGGTCCGCCGGCGAGCCGCTCGAACGTGGACGCGGTCGGCAGCAGGCGCGGGTCGTAGGGTCCTGTGCTGCGCGCGCCACCCTCCCCGGCCGCCGCCGCGGGGGCGGCCTCGCGGGCTGCAGAGGCGGCGGAACCCGAGGGAGCTTCTCCGGCGGGCGCAGGCGCGAGCGCCGCCCGCGCGCGCGCGACCGCCTCGCCCGCGTCCGCGGAGCCCTCGCGGCCGGGCACGGGCGTCTCGGCGCTGCCGCCCTCTCCGTTCCGTGGGATCCCCTGGGCGCCCTCCGGGCCCGGGGTGGGCCGCGCGAGCGGGGTGTCCCAGCGCCGCTTCCCCGCCTCGCGAGACTGCACGTCGCGCGGCGCGCTGCCGTCGTGGTCGGAGAGGAACCGCCAGCGCTCTGGCGCGCGCCGATCCGCGGACGGGGGCGCCGCGACGACCTCGCCGCGGGGGTCGGGGCGCTCGTCCACCGCCGACGGCGGGCGGCGAGCGGGCTCGAGGGGCGTGGGCTGAGCGCGCTCCGCGGACACGAGCCGGTTCGCGCGCCAGCGCGCTGCGGACACCGCGGCCAGCCCGACCCGGGCGACGGCCTCCGCGCGGCGGGAGAGCGCGAACGCGCCCGCGGAGTGGATGGCGGCGAAGACCGCCGCGTTCAGGGCCACCGACGCGACGAGCGCGACGAGGGCGCGCCGCACCGGACGCTCGTGCGCAACGCGCGCAGCGCTGCGGTTCGCTGAGGTGTCCACGCGCCGTGGGAACACGGCGGCGTCGCCATTCCTGCCCGACCCCGCCGGCGCGTGCGACCGCTCCTCGCCCGCGCGCGTGCGCGGCCAGGCGGACGCCCGGTCACTGCTCCGGGCGCTCCCACATCACGAACGGCCGCCGATCGGACGGGTAGAGCGTGAAGGTGAACGGGACGCGGGTGGTCGGCTCGGAGCCGAACAACCCGCCGGGCGGGTTCGGGAACGGCTGGGCCTGCCGCACGGAGGCCATCGCGACGCGGTCGAAGAAGTCGACGTTGGACGACTGGAGCACGGACAGATCGGTCACGTGGCCGGAGCGATCGAGCGTGACGCTCACCACCACCGTCCGCTCCTTGTAGAAGAAGTGCTTGAACTCCGGGTCGCGCTCGCGAACGGCGGCGCGCACGCGCGGGTACCAGTCCGCGCCGATCTCGCGGCGCACCTGGTTGAAGAACGTGGCGTACTTGAACTCGCGGGTGTTGAGGGCGGTGACGTCGCCTTCCTCCGCCTCGCGGAACCCGTCCATGTTGGGCCCGCCCGCGAGCCGCGCGAGCGTGTCCTGCCCGAGCGACAGGTCGGGACGCTTCGGCCCCTGCAGCCGATCGGAGCCGTCCCCCGGCGCGCCCGGCAGCGCAGGCGAGGGCGCCCCCTGCTCGACGCGCTCCCTCCGCTGCTGCTCATGGAGCGGGGTCTCGCCTCCCGCGCTCGGCGCGAGGGCGAGCTTCTCCTGCGCCTGCTCGGGCTTCTGCTCCTGCTGCGGCATGCGCAGGCGATCCGCGCCCGTGCCTCGCTGGCCGGGCGCGCCCTCCTTCGCCTCGGTCTTTCGCTCCGCCTTGCCGCCCTCGCCCGACGCCTGGCGCCCCGGCGACGCAGGGGACGGCTGCGACCGCAGGTTCTGCGAATTGCCCGCGTAGCGCGAGACCGTCTCCTTCTCGACCCGCCGGTTCCGCTCGGACAGGAAGCGGCTGTCCTTGGGCGCCGCGTCCTCGCCCGGTGCGTCCGGGGCGAGCTCGACCACCTTGCCCGCCGCGCGCTGCTCCTCCGGGGGCGGCACGGGAGGCGCTTGCGGCGCGGGGGCCGCGCTGGGAGGCGGCGGAGGGCGGTTGCCGATGGCGCGGTTCGCGTCCCACTGCGACTGGGAGAGGTGCGTGAGCGCCACGGGTCGCGCCGGCCCCGGCGCGCGGAACGCGAACGCGCCGGCGGAGAGGAGCGCCCAGAGGAGCCCCGCGTTCGCGCCCAGCGAGAGCGCGATGGCGAGGAGCGTCCGGACCCCGAGACGGTCGCGGCGGATGCGTCGCCGGAGGCGTGTGCGGGACGGGGCCATGAGTTCCCGGGAGAATGTAACAGAGCACCTCTCCTTTTCCTCCCGCTCGCGTGCGTCCGTGCCGCCGGCTCCGTGGTTGACCTCCCGGCCGCGGGCCGGTAAACAGCGCGCGCCGATGCGCGCCGAGCGAGACATGCGGCCGTCGCCGGCCCGGCCTCCCGTCTGGGTACGGCGCGCGCTCCTCGCGGCGCTCGCCGCGCTGCTCGCCCTCTATGCGACCGTGCAGGGGGTCGTCCGGCTGCCAGCGGTGGACCGCTGGCTGCGCGAGCGCATCGGCGCGGAGCTGCGCGCGCGTCTCGGGACGGAGGTCACCGTCGCGCCCGGCGTGGCGATCGACCCGCTCTTCCGGGCGACCTTCGGCCCCGTCACCCTCCCCGGCGCGAGCCCGCGCGAGCCGCTCGTCCGGATCGAGCGCATCGCCGCGCGTCCGAGCCTCCTCGGGCTGCTGCGAGGCCGGCTGGAGCCCGCCTCCATCGCGCTCTCCGGCGTCCGGGTCTCCGTCGGTCCGCGCGGGCGCGCGCTCCGCGCGCTCCTCGAGCGGCGGCAGCGTCCGGGAACGGCCGACCCGGCCCCGCCCGCCGCGCCGCGCCCGCGCCCCTCGGCGCGGTCGGCGCTCCCGTCCGTCCACGTGCGCGGGCTCGTCGTGGTGCTCCCCCTCGAGCGAGGTCAGGTGGAGCTGGGCCCGGTGGACGCCGAGCTCGGCGGCGCGCGCGACGCCGCCGGCGCGTCGTTCACGCTCGCGCTGCGCCTGCCCGGCGGCGGCACCGGCCAGGTCACCGCGCAGACCACCGCCGACGACCGCTGGCGCGCCCACGTCCGGCTCGGACACCTCTCGCCGGCGCTCCTCCCGCCCGCGCTGCGCGCCGGCCCCGCGACCTTGAGCGACGGCGCCGTGGCGCTCGAGCTCGACGCCGAGTCGGACGAGGGCTTCTCGCACGTCGAGGCACGGCTGCGCGCCTCGGGTGAGCGGCTGTTCGCGTCCGGCGAGCGGGTCGGGGACGAGCCGCTCGGCCCGTTCCGGCTCGGCGCAGAGGGGACCGTCACCTGGGACGCAGCGGAGCGTCGGGTCGCGTTCCGGGACGGCGTCCTCTCGCTCGGCGCCGACCTGCGCGTCGGCGTGACGGCCGAGGCCCGGCTCGGCTCGGGGGTGCCGTTCACGGCCTCGCTGCACGCGGATCGCGCCGACTGGACCGCCTTCGTCGAGGCGCTGCCACCGGGTCTCGCCCCGCCTCCCGAGGCGCCGCGCGCGCGCGGCACGTTCGACGCGCACCTCGACGTCTCCGGCCCGCTCCTCGCTCCCGCCGCCTGGACCCTCGGGGCCGGGCTCGACCTCACGCGGATGCGCGAGGCCTCGCGCAAGGGAGAGCCCGTCGCGCTGCGCCGCCCCTTCCCCTACCAGCCGGTGAACGGCGAGGGAGAGCGCGGCCGCGCGTTCGAGATCGGCCCGCGCACCCCGACCTTCGTCCCGATCGCGGACCTCCCCGAGCACGTCGTCCGGGCGGTCACCACGAGCGAGGACGGGGGCTTCTTCGGCCACCCCGGCTTCGACTTCGCCGAGCTGGCCGACGCGTTCGCGCGCGGCGCCGAGGAGGGACGCGTCGTCCGGGGCGGCTCGACGATCACGCAGCAGCTCGCGAAGAACCTGTACCTCTCGCGGGAGAAGACGCTCGCGCGCAAGATCCGCGAGGCGGCCATCACGGTCGCGCTCGAGGCGACCGTCCCGAAGGCGCGCCTCCTCGAGATCTACCTGAACCTCGTCGAGTGGGGGCCGGGCGTGTACGGCATCGGGGCGGCCGCGCAGCACTGGTTCGGCAAGGACGCCCGCGCGCTCACCGCGAAGGAGGCCGCGTTCCTCGCCTCCATCATCCCGAACCCGATCCGCTACCACGGCATGCGCGCCCGGGGCAGCCCGAGCGACGCGTGGGAGCAGCGGGTCGAGGACATCCTGCACAAGATGACCGAGCAGGGCGCGCTCTCGGACGAGGACCTGCTCCGAGCGCTGTCCGAGCCGATCGTCTTCCGCGAGGGCTGACGCGCCGCCCGCCCGGCGCGCGCCACCGCGCGACGGGCTCGCGCCCTGCGGCGCGCGGCCCGATCAGGCGCCCACGCCGCGGAGCGTCCCCGCGCCGCGCTGCCCGCCCGTTCGTCTCCGGGCCCGGTAGCGCTCCCACGCGAGCGAGATGGCCCACGTGACCGCGACCATCGCGACGATGCCGAAGACGGTCGCGGGGAAGGAGAGCGCGCGCTTCACCCGCCACGCGAGCGCGCCGTACGTGAGCTCGACCGAGACGATGTACCCGACGAGCGACTGCCGCCCGAGCAGGGTCAGCCAGCCCAGCCCGCGCTCCGCCGCGTCCGGCAGGAGCTGGAGCGCGCCGGTGAGGGCGAGGCACACCGCGAGCCGCATGGCGAACCACGAGGGCGAGGTCCGCCAGAACTGCTGGTACGCGTAGACGGGGGCCCAGCGGTCCGCCCACCACCCGAGCGCGAAGAGCGCCGCGCCGAGCCCGAGCCAGAGCACCGGCCGCTTGTCACCGCGCGCGAGCGGCGCGGCGGCGGCGCCCGCGAGGAGGAAGCCCGCCCAGTTGAACAGGTGAAAGTTCGCGCGCGGCCAGCTTCCGTAGAGGTACGCGAAGAGGACGTCCACGAGCCGGCTCGGCGCCTGCCGCGCGGCCGGGTCCGCCGCGGCCGCAGCCGAGGGGAGATCGTAGTGGCGCAGCACCTCGGCGACGACGGGCGTGGCCAGCGCGATCGCGAGCGCCGCTGCGCCGGCCAGGAGCGCGCCCACCCGGGCCGATCTGCCGACGGAGAGGAGGGCCGAGAGGAGGAGCCCGACCGCGATGACGTTCAGGACGTCCACGCGCAGGAGATCCGTCCAGCCCCCCTCGCGCCGCCAGGCTCCGCCGACGACCAGCTCGACCGCGCGGAACCCGTACGCGACCCCGAGCAGCCAGAGCGCACGCCGGACCGCGGAGGCGCGGCGGGCGGCGGGGGCGATCCCCTTCCGCTCGGCGGCGGCGTCCGCCAGGGCCTGCGAGAGACCCGCCATGTACAGGAAGCCGGGGGCGGCGAAGCCGCCGAGCATGCGGAGCGCGTGGTACGCGGCGCCGCTGCGCGCGTCGGGCGCGAGCCAGGCGTCGAGCACGTGCACCTCGACCATGAACAGCACGGCGAGGCCGCGCTGCCAGTCGAGCCAGAGCTTGCGTCGGGAGGGCGTCATCGGGCACCGCGCGGCGCGGCGCCGCCGCGCCGGTCACTTGTCGCGGTAGGTGATGCGTCCGCGCGTGAGGTCGTACGGCGACAGCTCGAGCTTGACCCGGTCGCCCGGGATGATGCGGATGTGGAACTTCTTCATCTTCCCCGAGGCGTACGCGAGCACGGTCGGGCCCTGGTCCACCTTGACGCGATACATGCCGCCGGCGAGGGCCTCCTCGACCGTCCCCTGCACCTCGATGCCGGCTTCCTTCTCGCTCATTCAGTCCCTTCTCGTTCGTTGCCGCGGCCCGCGCCAGAAGCGCGAGCGGCCCCGGTGACCCGAGGCCGCTCGATCGTCGCAGGAGGCCCGGTCTTACTGCCTCCGGACGTTGGCTGCCTGAAGCCCCTTGGGGCCCTGGGTCACGTCGAACTCGACGCGCTCACCCTCCTTCAGGGTGCGAAACCCGTCCATCTCGATGGCGCTGTGGTGGACGAAGACGTCCTCCCCGCCCTCCTGCGAGATGAACCCGTAGCCCTTCGCGTCGTTGAACCACTTCACGGTGCCGATCGCCATCGCTTCTCTTCCTTCGTCCTGTCACCGGACCGACCGTCGGTCCGGGCGGCAGGGTGGCGCGGACCCCCCAGCCTGGGCGCGAAATATCCCCGAAACACCCGCGAATCGTCAAGCGAACGCGCTCCGGATCCGCCGCCAGGAAGTGGACTCTGGAGGTCCCGGGGCGGAGGCCGCCCTTCACTGCGAGAGCGCGCCCAGCAGCGCCCTGGCCCGCTCCCCCACCTCGACGTCGCTGGCGACCGCACGCAGCTCCGCGCACGCCTCCGCCCTGTCGGCACCGGGCGTCGCGAGCAGGCTCTCGGCGCGCGTCAGCCGGACGAACGCATCGGCCGGGGCGAGCTTCGTCGCCACCTCGGCGCAGAACCGCGCGGCGAGCGGCTGGCCGAGGCGCCTGTGAGCCTGGGAGAGGAGCGCCCACGCGCCCGCGTCCTCGTGGTTCGTGACGACGAGCCCTTCGAGGATCGCGCGCGCGGTCTCCACCCGCCCCGCCTCGAGCTCCGCCTCCGCGAGGCAGGCGATGGCGTCGCCGACGTCCGGCGGGATCCCCTGCAGCTCCGCGAGCGTCCTCCCCTGCTCCGTTCCCTCGATGACGTTCATGGCGCGGCTCCTAGCGGAGGTTCCCGATGATGGAGGACCGGGTCTCGTGCTGCATGCGGAAGATCGAGGACACGAGGTTGAACATCTCCTTCTGCTTCTCCTGGAGCTGCTGGAGCTTCATGAGCTCGAGCTGCTGCTCGCCCTGGGAGAGCGAGCTCTCGCCGTCCGCCGTGCTCGACGACCCCGACGCGGTTGAGCCTCCGCTCGACGACTTGATCTCGGCGTCGAGGGCCTTCGCGAGGTCGACGGCGCCGCTCGCGAGGTCGGGCCCGATCTTCATCAGCACCGGCGCGAGCGCGGGGAACCCGAGGGCGGTGGCGCCCGCCGCGAGCACCGGCCCGCCGAGCTTCTTCAGCGCGGCCTGGAAGGTCTTGTCCTTCAGGATGTCGACGAGCTGGCCCGCGCCGGGGACGATCTTCTTCACCACCGACGCGAGCGCGCCGAAGATCCCGCCCTTCTTCTTCTTCGTCCCGGAGGTCCCGCCCGTGGACCCGGACTTGCTCGCGGAGGACGACCTGCCCGCGAGGACGTCCAGGTGCTGCTTCATCTCCTCCTCGTACCGGGCGTTGAGCTGCGCGAGGAGGCGCATCAGCTTCTCCTCGAGCGAGAGCCTAGGGTCGTCGAGGAAGGCGAACGGGTCGCCCGCCGTCGTCTTCGAGGACGACGACCTCGACGACGCCGTGGAGCTGGACGTCTTCTTCGCGTAGCCCGCGCTCGAGGAGCGCGAGGCGGTGGACCGCCGCGCGGCGGAGCTCCTCGTGCGCTTCGCCTTCGTGGTCCGGGCGGCCTGGGGGACCAGGGTCTCGATCGCGAGCTCGGCGAGGCCGCGCACGGCGGCGCCGGCCGCGGCGTGCAGCGAGGAGGACCGCGCCTCCTCCCGCGGTGGGGTCAAGACGGGCGCGGCGGACGGGGCGGAGCCGGAGCTGGCGGCGGAGATCATGTGTGAGATCCTTTCCTGGGGCCGGCGGGGTCAGGAGCGCGCCGGCGTCGCCCCCCACAGCGCGGCGCGTGCCACCCCGCTGCGCCGTGGTTCCGCGCACTTCCACGCACCTCGCGGGTCCGCGCCGCGTTCCCCTCGGCCGCGCTCCGGCCTTTACGGCACGCCCGGTCGGCGCCTAGATTCCGCGCGATGCGCTACCTCGGCCTGGACCTGGGCCGCGCCCGGATCGGCCTCGCCCTCGCCGACGACGTGCTCCGCACTGCGCGGCCGCTCTCCGTCGTCCAGCACCGATCGCGCGAAGCCGACCTCTCCGCCATCCTCGCCGCCATGCGGGAGTGGGAGGTCGAGGCCGCAGTCGTCGGGCTCCCGCTCAACATGGACGGGACCGAAGGCTCGGGGGCCCGCCACGCGCGGGCGTTCGCCGCGGAGCTCGGGCGCGCGTCCGCCGTGCCGGTCGAGCTCTTCGACGAGCGGCTCTCCTCGTTCGAGGCCGAGTCGAGGCTCCGCGACCAGGGGTTCTCGTCGCGGGACGTCCGCGCGCGCGTCGACGCCGAGGCGGCGGCGATCATCCTGCAGGGCTGGCTCGATCGGAGGCAGGCTTGAAGCGGTTCGTCCTCGCCGTCGTCCTCGTCGCGCTCGTCGCCGCCGCCGTGGTGGCGGCCCTCGCCTGGCGCGACGTGACCGTCTTCCGCGAGACGCCGTACGGCGGCCCCGACGAGAAGGTCGTCGTGGTGCCCCCCGGGTCGAGCGCGCGCGCCGTGATCCGCGCGCTGGCGCAGGCGGGGGTGCTGTCCGACGAGCGGGTGGCGTGGCGCTATTTTCGGTTCGTGAAGCGGGACCGGCGCAGCTTCCGCGCCGGCGAGTACGCGTTCGCGGGGCCGCTCCGGCCCGACGAGGTCATCGAGCGCGTCTTCCGCGGCGAGGTGAAGCTGTACCGGTTCACCGTGCCCGAGGGGCTCCGCGCCGAGGAGATCGCGACGATCGTGGCCCGCAGCGGGCTGGCGAGCGAGGCCGAGTTCCTCGCCGTGGCACGCGACCCGGCGGTCGCGCGGGCGCTGGGCGTGCCGTACGCCAGCCTGGAAGGGTTCCTCTTCCCCGACACGTACAGCTTCGCGAGGGGGTCCTCGGCGCGCGCCATCGCCGAGGCGATGGTCGCTCGCTTCGACGACGAGTACCGGAAGGCGGACGCGCTCCGGGCCCCCGGGATCGCGCTCGACGAGGGGCGCGTCGCGACGCTCGCCTCCATCGTCGAGAAGGAGACCGGACGCGTGGACGAGCGGCCGCGGATCGCGTGCGTGTTCCTGAACCGGCTGCGCATCGGGATGCCGCTCCAGACGGACCCCACCGTGATGTACGCGACGATGCTCCGGACGGGGCGATGGTCGAAGAACATCACCCGCGCGGACCTCCTCACGCCCCATCCGTACAACACGTACACGACCGCGGGCCTGCCCCCCGGGCCGATCGCCAGCGCGGGAGCCGCAGCGCTCCGCGCGGTCCTCGCGCCCGCGCAGTGCAAGGATCTCTACTTCGTCTCGCGCAACGACGGCTCGCACGTCTTCTGCCCCGACCTCGCCTGCCACAACGCGGCCGTGCAGCGCTGGCAGGTGGAGTTCTTCAAGCGCGGCGCGCGCTGAGCGCGCGCGGCCGCTCCCCACCCGGGAGTCCTCGGCGCGCGCGGGGCCCTGCGTCTCTGCAGCGCGCCTCGCCGGACCTTATGCTCCCTTGAGCCGCCGCAACTCGGGCGGCGCAAGCTCGAGGGCACGCATGCGAGACGTCCGAGAAGTGACGCAGACGGGCTGGGTGTCGCGGATCGCCGCGCTCCAGGATCGCGAGGGGTACTCGGAGCAGCACTGGGAGGGCTCCTTCGAGGAGTACCTCGCCATCGTGCGGCAGAACCCGAAGGTCACGCGGACCGCGTTCCAGCGCGTCTACGACATGATCCTGTCGCACGGGAAGACCGAGTACATCGACAACAAGAAGAAGCTCATCCGCTACGACTTCTTCACCGACCCCATGTTCGGCGGGAAGGACGCGATCTACGGGCTCGACATCCCGCTCATGAAGCTCGTGAACGTCTTCAAGAGCGCGGCGCAGATGTACGGGACGGAGAAGCGCGTCATCCTCCTGCACGGCCCGGTCGGCTCGTCCAAGTCGACCATCGCGCGCCTGCTCAAGAAGGGGCTCGAGGCGTACTCCAGGAGCCCGGAGGGCGCGGTCTACACCTACGCGTGGGACATCGAGCGCACGAACCTCGACGGGGTGAAGCGCCGCGAGCTCATGCCCTGCCCGATGCACGAGGAGCCGCTGCACCTCGTGCCCCACGAGTGGCGCGCGAAGGTCTACGCGGAGCTCTCCCCGCCGGAGGCCGGCTTCACCATCCCGGACACGGGCGACCTCTGCCCGGCCTGCCGCTTCGTCTTCAAGGAGCTGATGACGGAGTACAAGGGCGACTGGGAGAAGGTGATGACGCACGTGCGCGTGCGGCGGCTCATCCTCTCCGAGAAGGATCGCGTCGGCGTCGGCACGTTCCAGCCGAAGGACGAGAAGAACCAGGACTCGACCGAGCTCACCGGCGACATCAACTACCGGAAGATCGCCGAGTACGGCTCCGACTCGGATCCGCGCGCGTTCAACTTCGACGGTGAGTTCAACATCGCGAACCGCGGCATCATCGAGTTCGTCGAGATCCTGAAGCTCGACGTGGCGTTCCTCTACGACCTCCTCGGCGCCACGCAGGAGCACAAGATCAAGCCGAAGAAGTTCCCCCAGACCGACATCGACGAGGTCATCGTCGGCCACACGAACGAGCCCGAGTACAAGAAGCTCCAGTCGAACGAGTTCATGGAGGCGCTGCGGGATCGCACCGTCAAGATCGACATCCCGTACATCTCGCGCCTCGACGAGGAGGTGAAGATCTACGAGCGCGACTACAACAGCCACAAGATCCGGGGCAAGCACATCGCCCCGCACACGCTCGAGATGGCCGCGATGTGGGGCGTGCTCACCCGGCTGGAAGAGCCGAAGAAGCACAACCTCACCCTCGTCCAGAAGCTGAAGCTCTACAACGGCAAGTCGCTGCCGAACTTCACCGAGGACAACATCAAGGAGCTCCGCAAGGAGGCGCAGCGCGAGGGCATGGAGGGCATCAGCCCGCGCTACGTGCAGGACAAGATCTCGAACGCGCTCGTCTCCGACAAGGGCGACGGCTGCGTGAACCCGTTCATGGTGCTGAACGAGCTCGAGTCCGGCCTGCGGCAGCACTCGCTCATCTCCTCCGAGGAGCAGCGCAAGCGCTTCCGGGACCTCCTCACCGACGTGAAGCGCGAGTACGAGGACGTCGTGAAGAACGAGGTCCAGCGCGCGATCAGCGCCGACGAGGACGCGATCACGAAGCTGTGCGCGAACTACATCGACAACATCAAGGCGTACACGCAGCGCGAGAAGGTCCGCAACAAGTACACGGGCCAGTACGAGGAGCCCGACGAGCGGCTGATGCGCTCGATCGAGGAGAAGATCGACATCGCGGACAGCCGGAAGGACGACTTCCGCCGCGAGATCATGAACTACATCGGCGCGCTCGCGATCGAGGGGAAGACCTTCAACTACCGCACGAACGAGCGGCTCCACAAGGCGCTCGAGCTGAAGCTCTTCGAGGACCAGAAGGACTCGATCAAGCTGAAGAACCTGGTCGCCTCGGTGGTGGACCGCGACACGCAGGAGAAGATCGACGTCGTGAAGCAGCGCCTCATCAAGAACTACGGCTACTGCGAGGTCTGCTCCACCGACGTCCTCAACTACGTCGCCTCGATCTTCGCGCGCGGCGACGCGAAGGACTAGCCAGCAGCGGGGCCCGGAGCGCGGGCGAGGAGCGTGGTCGGCGCATGACACTCAAGATCAAGCAGGACCACGCCCGCTTCCGCGACATCATCCGCGGCCGCATCAAGCGGAACCTGAAGAAGTACGTCCAGAAGGGAGAGATGATCGGCAAGAAGGGGAAGGAGTTCATCACCATCCCCGTCCCGACCATCGACATCCCCCACTTCGTGTTCGGCGAGCGGTCGCAGGGCGGGGTGGGCCAGGGCGAGGGCGAGCCGGGCGATCCGCTCTCGCCCGGGGACGGGCAGCCCGGCTCCGGGCAGGCCGGCCAGGGCGAGGGGCAGCACATCCTCGAGGTGGACGTCTCGCTCGAGGAGCTCGCCGACATCCTCGGCGAGGAGCTCTCCCTCCCCCGCATCCAGCCGAAGGGCAAGGACCGGATCGTCGCGACGAAGCTCAAGTACACGGGCGTCGCGCCGGCCGGGCCCGAGTCGCTGCGCCACTTCAAGCGCACCTACAAGCAGGCGCTGCGGCGGCAGATCGCGAGCGGCTCGTACAACTGGCGGAAGCCGCTCATCGTCCCGGTGCGCGAGGACCGGCGCTACCGGAGCTGGAAGCAGGTGCCGCTCCCGGAGACGAACGCCGTCGTCATCTACATGATGGACGTGTCGGGATCGATGGGCGACGAGCAGAAGGAGATCGTCCGCATCGAGTCCTTCTGGATCGACACCTGGCTGCGCAAGCACTACAAGGGCCTCGAGACCCGCTACATCATCCACGACGCCGTCGCGCGCGAGGTCGACCGCGACACGTTCTTCCACACGCGCGAGTCGGGCGGGACGATGATCTCGTCCGCGTACAAGCTCGCGCTGGAGATGATCGAGAGCGAGTACTCGCCGGGGAGCTGGAACGTCTACCCCTTCCACTTCTCCGACGGAGACAACTGGAGCGCGGACGACACCCGGCTCTGCGTGGACCTGCTCCAGAACCGCATCCTGCCCGCCGTGAACCTGTTCGCGTACGGGCAGGTCGAGAGCCCGTACGGCTCCGGCCAGTTCATCAAGGACCTGAAGGACGCCATCGGCGCGCACGACAACGTGGCGCTCTCGGAGATCGCCGACAAGGACGGGATCTACGGCTCCATCAAGACGTTCCTCGGGACCGGGAACTAGGGGACGGCATGGATCGCAAGACGCAGCTCCCGGCGCACCTGCACGACATCCGCAAGCGCATCGAGGGCTACGCCCGCGAGTACGGGCTCGACTTCTTCGACACGATCTTCGAGGTCCTGAACTTCGACGAGATCAACATGGTCGCCGCCTACGGCGGCTTCCCGAACCGCTACCCGCACTGGCGGTTCGGGATGGACTACGAGCGGCTCGCGAAGGGCTACGAGTACGGCCTCTCCAAGATCTACGAGATGGTCATCAACAACGACCCCTCGTACGCGTACCTGCTCGAGTCCAACATGGACGTGGACCAGAAGCTCGTGATGGCCCACGTCTACGGCCACGTCGACTTCTTCAAGAACAACTTCATGTTCCGGCACACCAACCGGAAGATGATGGACCAGATGGCGAACCACGCGACGCGCGTCCGCCGCTACCAGGACAAGCTCGGGGTGGAGCTGGTCGAGGACTTCATCGATCGCTGCCTCTCGATCGAGAACCTCATCGACTACCAGTCACCCTACGTGAAGCGCCGTCCGGACCACCCGGAGGAGGAGGGCGAGCGGAAGGTCGCGAAGGGCTTCAAGTCCGAGCGCGAGTACATGCGGGAGTTCATCAACCCGCCGGAGTTCCTGAAGGCGCAGCAGAAGCTGCTCGACGAGGAGGCCGCCCGCAAGCGCAAGTTCCCCGAGCGCCCGGAGCGCGACGTGCTGCTCTTCCTCCTGGAGAACGCGCCCCTCGAGCGGTGGGAGCACGACGTCCTCTCCATCGTCCGCGAGGAGGCGTACTACTTCGCGCCGCAGGGCCAGACCAAGATCATGAACGAGGGCTGGGCCACCTACTGGCACTCCAAGATCATGACGGAGAAGGCCCTCGACGCGTCGGAGATCATCGACTACGCCGACCACCACTCCGGCACCCTGGCCACGCACCCGGGCCAGCTCAACCCCTACAAGCTCGGCGTGGAGCTCTGGCGCGACATCGAGGACCGCTGGAACAAGGGGCGCTTCGGCAAGGAGTACGACGACTGCGACTCCTTCGTGGAGCGCAAGCACTGGGACAAGCGGCTCGGCCTCGGCCGCGAGAAGATCTTCGAGGTCCGCAAGCACTACAACGACGTCACCTTCATCGACGAGTTCCTCACCCTCGAGTTCGTGCTCGATCAGCGCCTGTTCACCTACGGCTACAACGACAAGCACCAGCGCTGGGAGGTCATGGAGCGCGAGTTCAAGAAGGTGAAGGAGAAGCTCCTCCACATGCTGACCAACTTCGGCCAGCCGATGATCGCGGTGGAGGACGGCAACTTCGACAACCGCGGCGAGCTCCTCCTCGTGCACAAGCACGACGGGGTGGACCTGAAGCTCGACTACGCGCGCGACACCCTGAAGCACCTCCAGTCGCTCTGGCGCCGGCCCGTGAACCTCGTCTCCAAGATCGAGGGCCGCGGCACGCTCTTCCGCTTCGACGGCAAGGAGCACGGCGACCGGCGCGTGGAGCTCTGACCCCGGCCGGCGGCCGCTCCGACGCGGCGCGGCAGCGCTCCCCGCCCGGTAGCGGCCCGGCACCCGACGTACCCACTCCCACACGCCCAACACCGGGATTTCTGATCCGCCGGACCTGCTGCTACATTGCCGGCCGATGCAGAACCGCGCCGACGACCTGCCCCGCCGCCGCCGTCTCCCCGCCGTCCTCGCCGGGCTCGGCTTCCTCACCATTCTCGCCGTCGCCCTGGTGGGCGCCGCCGGCCGGCTCCGCGCGGTCCCGCCCGAAGCGAACCCCGCGATCATCCAGGCGGAACCGGCGCCGGGGCCGTCGGCCCAGGCCACGCCGGCGGTCGAGCCGGTGCGCTTCACGACGGTCGCGGTGCGGCTGCAGAAGAACCAGACCCTGAACCAGGCGCTGTTCTCGCTCCGCCTCGCGGCGGCGGAGGTGAACCAGGTGGTGGACGCGCTCCGCGGCCACTTCCCCTTCCGGAAGGCGCGGCCCGGCGACCAGCTCCGCATCGAGCGCACCGCGGACGGCGACCTGCACCGCTTCAGCTACCGGCAGGGCGCGGCGGATGAGTGGATCGTCGAGCGGGCCCCGGACGGCACGCTCGAGGGCGCGAAGCGCCCGGTCGAGCTCACGACCGAGGTCGCCCGCGTGGCGGTCACCATCGAGTCGTCGCTCTACGAGTCGCTCGCGCGCGCCGAGGAGGACCCCGGGCTCGCGGTGCTCGCCGCGGACGTGCTCGCCTGGGACGTCGACTTCTACCAGGACGTCCGGAACGGCGACCGGATGCGGATCCTCGTCGAGAAGGTGTACGCCGACGGGAAGCTCCTGCGGTACGGGGACGTCCTCGCGGCCGAGTACGACGGCGCCGCGACGGGCCGCAAGCGCCTCTTCCGCTACACCGACCCGACGGGCCAGACGAGCTACTTCGACGACGAGGGCAACAGCGCGCGGCGCGGCTTCCTCAAGTCACCGCTCAAGTACGCGCACGTCACCTCGACGTTCGGGATGCGCCGCCACCCGGTCCTCGGCTACACGCGGGCCCACGAGGGCGTCGACTACGGCGCGCCGGTCGGCACGCCCATCTGGGCGGTGGGCGACGGCTCTGTCCGGCAGGCGGGCTGGAACGGCGGCTGCGGCAAGAGCGTGATCCTGCACCACCGCAACGGGCTCGAGACCATCTACTGCCACATGTCGCAGGTCGCGGTGTCGGCGGGGAGGCAGGTCTCGCAGAAGCAGATCATCGGCTACGTCGGGTCGACCGGCCTCTCGACCGGGCCGCACCTCCACTACGCGGTCAAGCGCGGCGGGAGGTACATGAACCCGATGCAGATCCAGGTCCCGCGCGAAGCGCCCGTCCAGGCGGCGTGGCTGCCGGACTACCGCGAGAAGATCGCGCCGCTGCGGGCCCAGCTCGCGGGGCCGGTCGCGCTGAACTGTGTCCCTCTCCGGGGGACTGCGCCCCGGCCCCCGCGGGCCAGCCGGTGGGGACCCCACCCCGGCTCGGCGGGGCCCGTGAACGGTCGCGCCCGCTTCGCGGGTTCGCGACCGTTCCCCGCCGGGAGCGGCTTCGCCCCTCCCCGCGCGTTGCGCGGGGCCCCTCCCGCTGAGATGACTGGCGGGGGGCCCCTCACTCGCGCCGCGCGAGCACGCGCGCCAGCGCGCCGCGGAGCACGTCGAGGCGCACCGGCTTCTCGAGGCACGCCTCCGGCTCGATCTCCGTCGCCCGCCTGGCCTCGTCGGTGAACGCGCCCGCGGTCATGAACAGCACGCGGCCGTCCAGCTCGGGCGCGATCGCGAGGAGCTGGCGGTGCAGCTCGAGGCCGGTCATGTCCGGCATGACGAGGTCCGTGAGCACCGCGTCGAACCGCTCCCCCCGCTCGACGAGCCGGAGCGCCGTGCGGGCCGACGCCACGACCGTCACGTCGTGATCGGCCGCGAGCACGCGCCGGAGCGACGCCGCCACCAGCCGCTCGTCGTCCACCACCAGCACGCGGCTCCGCGCGACCGGGGGCGGCGCCGCGGCGCGGCCCGCCGTGACGGACGCCGACGGCGCCGTCTCGGCCGCCGGCAGGACCACCCGGAAGGTGGCGCCGCTGCCCGGGGTGCTCTTCACCTCGAGCTGCCCGCCCAGGCCCTGCACGATGCTGCGGCAGATGCTGAGGCCGAGGCCGGTGCCCTGCCCCGCCGGCTTCGTCGTGAAGAACGGCTCGAAGATCCGCGGGAGGACCGCGGGCGGGATCCCGGCGCCGGTGTCGGCCACCTCGACGGCGACGTTCCGGCCGGGCAGCTCCCGGGCGGAGATGCGGATGACGTGAGACTGCGCGTCTCCCTCCGGGATGGCCTGGGCCGCGTTGGCGAGCAGGTTCACGAACACCTGCGCGAGGCGCGCCGGGCTGCCCTGCACCGCGGGCACGCGGCGGACGTCCTTCTCGAGCCGCGCCCGGTGCCGGATCTCGTTCCAGGTCATGGCCACCGAGGAGCGGAGCACGGCCTCGAGGTCCGCCGGGCCGTCGTCGGCGCCGCTCGCGGCGCGCATGAACGTGCGGAGGTCCTGCAGGATGAGGCCCAGCCGCTCCACCCCCTCCACCGACTCCTGGAGCGCCTCGCGGATCTCCGCGCTCGGGCGGTCCGCGACGAGCGGGGGGACCGCGCCCGCGAGGTACTCGAGGTTCGCGGCGACGTACGCGAGCGGCGTGTTGAGCTCGTGCGCCACGCCCGCCGCGAGCGCGCCGACCGAGATGAGCCGGTCCGCGAGGGCGAGGCGGGTCTGGACCTCGCGTCGCGAGGTGACGTCGCGGAGCACCGCGAGCGCCACCCCGGGCTGGATGTCGGGCACCACGTCCCACTCGACGAGCCGGGTGTCGCTCGGCGTCGTGACCGTGGCCTCGCCCTGGCGCGGCGTGCGCGCCGCGAGGTCGAGCTCGGTGCGGGCGACCTCCGAGGGCCGGTGCCCCCGCAGCGCCTCGAACGTCGCGCCGAGGATCCGCTCCACCGCCGCGTTCGCGTCGACGAAGCGCCCCTCGCGGTCGACGATGGCGAGCCCGTCGCGCGCGTGGTCGAAGACGGCGCGGGCGAGCCGCTCGCGCACGCGGAGCGCCTCCTGCGCGGCGCGCGCGTCGATGGAGGTCGCCACCACGTTCGCGACCGTCTCGAGGAAGTGGATCTCGTCCGAGGCGAAGTGGCGCGGCGAGCGGCCGGCGACGAGGAGGACCCCGTGGGCGCGCTCCTTCCCGCGCACGGGGACGGCGAGCGCGGCGCCGGCGCCGGCGGCGGCGAGGAGCGAGTCCGCGAGGCGGCCGTCGCGGACCACGTCGGAGCTGTGGACCGGCGAGCCGCCCGCGCGCGCGAGGCCGGCGAGCGTCATCACGACCGGGACGGCGTGGCCGCGCGGGACCGAGACGCCGGCGGAGGCGCGGACGGCGAGGCCGCCTCCCTCCGGCTCGAGGTACGCGCCCGCCGAGAGCTGGAGGGCGCTCGGGGCGAGCGACGCGGCCGCGTCCAGGAGATCCTGCACGGACGGGAGCCCGAGCGCGAGCTGGCTCACGCGGGCGAGCGCCGCGGCGCGGCGGAGCTCGGCGTCGAGGCGCAGCGCGTCCTCGCCGCCCTCGGCCGCCGCGCGCCGTCCTTCCCGGTCGCGCCAGCAGGCGATGATGTAGACCGGGTTCTCGCGCGGCCAGGGGCGCGCCGAGAACTCGAGCCAGCGCAGCCGGCCGTCGGCGCAGCGGACCCTGACCTCGATCGGGATGGCGTCGTCGAGCGGCGTCGAGCGTGCGCTCGCGAGGCTCGCGAGGTCCTCCTCGCTCACGAACGACCAGGCGTTCTTCCCGATCACCTCGTCCGGCCGGTAGCCCGCGATCCGCTCGACGGCGTCGTTCACGTAGAGGATGTCGCCGGCGGGCGTGAGCACGCCGAGCAGATCGTCCGAGAACGCCGCCACCGCCGCGTGGAGCCCCGTGTCGAGATCTCCGACCTGCCGTTGCAGGCCCTCGGGAGCGCCCTCGCCGGGCCGCAGGCCGCCGGCCCGCTCGAGCTCCGCGACGCGGTTGTAGAGGACCGCGAGCTCGCGAAGGAGCTCGGGGGTGGTAGACAGGGCCATCGCGCCTCCCCTGCGTGGCAATGAGGCTGCATCCTACGACGCGCAGCGTGCGATCGCCTGCCTCTCGTCCGGCGAAGCCGAGACGCGGCGCGTCGTGAGGCCCCCCGGCCCCGTCGACCGGAGAATCACCGCGAGCGCACGCCGCCGCGCGCGAGGAGGTCCTCGCGTCGCGCGGCGGCGTGGGGCGGCCTTCAGCGGCGACGGCGCCGGGCGCGCTCGGCCGTGAGCGTCTTCCCGCTCCACTCCTTGCCGTGCAGCGCCGCCACCGCGCCTTCGAGCGCCTCGGGCGCGACCTCGACGTAGCTGTGCGTGCGGCGGACCTCGACGGACCGCGGCTCGACGCCGGGCGCGAAGGTGGACAGGGCCTCGCGCACGCGGCCCTCGTCGGCGCCGTCCTGCTCGCCGAGCGAGAGGAAGATCTTCGCGCGCGGCGGCCTCGCCGCGTCCTCGCTCCCCGCCCCCCCGGCGAGGCTCCCCTCCGCGCCACCCTCCGGCGCGGGGGCGTCACCCTCGACGGACGGCTCGCGCGGGCGGTCACCGCGTCCGCGCGAGGTGCGGCGGCTGCCCTCGCGGGGCGCGGGCGAGCCCGCGTCCACGGTCGTCGCGGCCACCTCGCGCGTCTTGCCGTCCGCCTCGCCAGCCGGCGCGACCGCCTCGACCACCTCGCGGCGCTCGCGACGCGGACGCTCCGAGCGCTCCGAGCGCTCCGAGCGCCCGGACCGCTCCGACCGCTCGCCGCGATGTCCGCGGTCGCGCCCGCGGGCCTCGCGCGGCTCGGCCTTCTCGCGCGGCTCGGCCTTCTCGCGCGGCTCGGCCTTCTCGCGGCGCTCGTGCTCCTCGCGCTTGTGCTCCGCCTTCTCGCGATCCTGGGCCCGCTCCATGCGGTGGTGCGTGAAGAAGTACTTGAGCGCGAAGGCCGTGAGGTACTCGCCGTCCGGGCGGTTCTTGAGCTCCTGCGCGAGCGGGATGAACGCCTCGAAGATCGACGCGCTCATGTTGTCCTTCAGCTCCGCGACGTGGCGGTCCGTCCAGCGGCGCCGCGCCTCGTCGGGCGTGGGCAGCTTCTTCTCCTCGAAGGTGATCCCGTACTTCTTCTGGAGCACCGTGAGCGTGTGGATCTCGGCGCCCGACACGATCGAGAGGCTCGTGCCCTTCTTGCCGATGCGCCCGGTGCGGCCCACCCGGTGGAGGAACACCGCGGGATCCTCGGGCAGCGAGTAGTTGATGACGTGCGAGAGGTCCGAGATGTCGATGCCGCGCGCCGCGATGTCGGTCGCGACCATGAAGCGGACCTCGCCCCGCTTCACCTTCGCCATCACCCGCTCGCGCTCCTTCTGAGGCAGATCGCCGTTCAGGAGCTCCGCGTCGTAGCCGTTCCGGTTCAGGACGGCCGCCACGAGCGAGGTGTCGTTGCGCGTGTTGCAGAAGACGATCGCCGTCTCGGGCTCCTCCGTCTCGATCATGTAGAGGAGGTTGCGCGGCTTCGGGTACGCGTCCACCGCCGGGTACATCACGTTGTGGATGTTCTCGACCGAGTACTCGTCGCCCGAGAGGAGGATGGTCTCCGGCTCGGTGAGGTAGTCGTGGATGATCTGCTCGATGTCGGCCGGGACCGTCGCCGAGAAGAGCAGCTGCTGACAGTCCTGGGGGAGGTTGTCGAGGATGCGCGTCACCTCCTCGAAGAACCCCATGTTCAGCATCTCGTCCGCCTCGTCGAGGCAGCAGACCATCGCGTCGTCGAGCTTGAGCGTGCGGCGCCGGATGTGATCGTAGATGCGGCCCGGGGTCCCGACGACGATCTCGGCGCCGGCCTCGAGCTTCTGGAGCTGGTCGCCCATCGACGCGCCGCCGTACACCGCGACGACCGACAGGTCCCTGTGCTTCGCGAGCGCGGTGAACTCCTCGGCCACCTGGATGGCGAGTTCGCGCGTCGGGCACATCACGAGCGCGGAGGGCTTGCGCCGGCCCTCCGGCACGCGCTCGAGGATGGGGATCGCGAAGGCGGCGGTCTTGCCGGTGCCGGTCTTCGACCGGACGATCACGTCCTTGCCGTCGCGGACGGGCCGGTAGGTCGCGGCCTGCACCGGGGTCGGCCGCTCGTAGCCTCGCTCGGCGATCGCGCGGCGGACCGCCTCCGAGAGCCCGAGCTCGTCGAAGGAGGCCTGTGAGACGTAGTCGGAGGGCGCCAGCTCTGGCGCCCCGGCGGCGGGGTTCTCCATGCGTAGACTCCTGCTCGCGCCTCGACCGAGTCGGGCGCGGCTCGTGAGCGGCGCATGGCGGCATCTCGCTAGGGACCGCGTCGGCCTCGGTCCTGAGGGAGGACCGGAACCCGCGCCGTTCCGCGAAGACCCGCCACGCGCCGGTGCCGGCGCCGCAGTTCTTGCACGCGGCGCCGCACCTCATATAACACAACGACGGGCGCGCGCCGGCATTCCTGCCTGGCCGCGCCCGAAACCCCGATGGCGAAGCCCACGCGCGACGACGAGGCCACCTCCCGGCCGCTCCCACGCCTGCCCTCGCGCGCCGAGCGCGAGGCCGGGGCGGGCGGGCTCGTCCGCTACGACCCGCTCCGCGCGTACATGGCGGAGATCTCGCGCCACCCGGTGCTCTCGCGCGAGGAGGAGCACGCGCTCGCGGTGCGGTACCGCGAGACGGGCGACGTCGACGCCGCCTATCGCCTCGTCGCCTCGAACCTCCGCCTCGTGGTGAAGATCGCGCACGAGTACCGCCGCACCGCGTTCCAGGTCCTGGACCTCGTCCAGGAGGGGAACATGGGCCTCATGCAGGCCGTCAAGAAGTACGACCCGTGGAAGGGCGTGAAGCTCTCGTCCTACGCGGCGTGGTGGATCCGCGCGTACATCATCCGGTTCCTCATGGAGAACTGGCGGATGGTGAAGCTCGGCACCACCCAGGCCCAGCGCAAGCTCTTCTTCAACCTGTCCAAGGAGCGCGAGAAGCTCCTCGCCCGCGGCATCGATCCCACTCCCCGCCTCCTCGCGAAGAACCTCGACGTCGAGGAGAAGGACGTCCTCGAGATGACCGCGCGGATGTCGAGCGAGGACGTCTCGCTCGACGCCCCCCTCCGCAGCGACGAGGACGACGCGCGCCAGACCCGCCTCGATCGCCTGGCGCTCGACGGCGCGAGCGCTCCCGACGAGCAGATCGGCGACGAGCAGCTCCGCCGGATCTTCCGCGAGAAGCTCCAGTCGTTCTCGCAGACCATCAAGGACGAGAAGGAGCGCTACATCTTCGACCGGCGCCTCCTGCCCCCCGACGGAGAGCCGCCCCTGACGCTCCAGGAGATCGGCGATCGCTTCAAGCTCACCCGCGAGCGGGCGCGCCAGATCGAGGCGAAGCTCACGGCCCGGCTGCGGGACTACCTGCGCGCGGAGATCCCGGACTTCGAGCTGCTCGGCCCGCCCGAGGACTGATGGCCGCGATCGCGCCCCTCGAGCCGGCGGCCGGCGCCCGGCCCGAGCGAGCGACGTCCTGAGCCGGACGCCCCGCGTGGCCGGGCGTGACTCGCCGCGCCGGGAGGCGATCGCGAGCGTCGTCGCTCAGGCGGCTGGCGGCGGGCGCGGGGCGCGCGCCGGCGCGACCCCGTGGGCGAGCTGGTAGGCGGCGCCCGCGACGGCGAGCACGAGGGCGAGGGCCACGATCGCGAGCGGGTGCGTGACGAGCTCTCGCGCGAGGGGGCGGGCTCCTCCGAGCGCGACCGCGGCGGCGCCCACCAGGAGGCCGCCCACGGCGGAGGCGAAGCCGACCGCCACCAACCGGGCGAAGAGCAGCCCGACCAGCCCGGCGACGAGCGCGCCGATCGCCGCGCCCAGCTCGGCGCGGCCGGCGATGGGCGCGTGGAGGCCGAGCAGCAGCCCGGGCAGCGCGCCCACGGCGGCGGGGAACGCGAGCGGGACCAGCGCGCAGGCGGCGCCCGCGACGACGGCGAGGACGGGCGCGGCCACGGCGAGCGAGATCCCGAGGTGCGCCGCTATCGCGCCGCGGAGCGCGTACGCGGCGAGGGCGGCGAGGACCGCCCCGCCCGCCGCGGCCAGCCCGCGCGGGAACCGCGCCGCGACCGTGAGCGCCGCGAGACCGAGGAGCCCCGCCGCGAGCGCGACCGCGAACCCTCGGTCGCGCAGCAGCTCCGCGAGGCGGCCCAGGTCGGCCGCGGCCGCGACGGCGCGCGCTGCGAGGTCGAGGACGCTCTTGAGCACCGACACGGCGCACACCCTAGCAGCGGGTGGAGCGCGCGCCAACCTGGCGCCCGTGCCCGGGATTCCGCGGGCGCCCGCGCCGGTTTCCGCCTAAGATCTGCGCGAGATCGATGCCCGGCCCGACCCGTATCCCACGCCGCACGTTCCTCGCCGCGGCGGCGGCCGCCGCCACCCTCGCCGCCCTCCCCCGGCGCGCTCGCGCGTTCTCCGACGCCTCGAAGCTCGTCCTCGCCCAGGTGCAGCACGGCGGCAGCTGGAACCCGCGACCGTCCGCGCTGCGCCGCCTCGGGTGGGAGCTCGCGCGGCGGACGTCCATCGAGACGGCGAGCGCACCGGCCGCGGTGCGGCTCTCCGATCCCGGGCTCCACCGCTGGCCGTGGCTCTACCTCGCCGGGGCGGGGCCGCTCCCGCCCTTCACCGACGCCGAGCGCGCCGCCCTCCGCCGCCACCTGCAGTACGGCGGATTCCTCGTCGTGGACTCCGCCGACGGCACCGAGGCCGGTCCGTTCGACGCCTCCGTCCGCCGTGAGCTCGCGCGGGTGCTCCCCGCCTCCCCGCTCGCGCCCGTGCCGCGCGAGCACGTCCTCAACAAGACGTTCTACCTCCTCGATCGCCAGGGCGGCCGCGTGCTCGTGAAGCCCTGGGTCGAGGCGCAGACGCTCGACGGGCGCCTCGCGGTGGTCTACTCGCAGAACGATCTCGGCGGCGCATGGGCCCGCACGGAGCTCGGCGACTGGGAGTATCCGTGCACGCCCGGCGGCGAGGCGCAGCGCGAGACGGCGCTGCGCATCGGCGTGAACCTCGCGATGTACGCGCTCTGCACGGACTACAAGGACGACGCCGTGCACCTCCCGTTCATCCTCCGCAGGCGGAGCTAGCGTGGACGGCGGGTACAACGCCTGGCGGCTCACCGCGCTCACGCCGCTGCCGACCTGGGCGATCGCCCTGGCCGCGCTCGCCGCGGCCGGCGCCGTGGTCCTCGCGCTGCGGGGGCTGCGCTCCGAGGCGCGCCGCGCCCGGCGCGCAGCCCTCGTCGCGCTCCGCGCCCTCGCGGCGGTCCTCGCGCTGTTCCTCCTGCTCGAGCCCGCCGTCGAGCTCCTCCAGACCGCGCGGGTCCGCAACCGCTTCGCCGTCCTCCTCGACGCTTCACGCTCGATGAACTTCCCGGTGGAGCGGGACGGCGAGCCCCGCGCGGCGGCGGCCGGGGCGTTCCTCGCCGCGCACCGCGCCGATCTCGAGCGGCTCTCGGACCGCGTGGACCTCGAGTGGTACACGTTCGGCGCGGACGTCGCGCCGGTGGATCCGGCGGAGGCCGCGCGCGGCGTCCCCGGGCGCGCGGGCCGGACGGACCTCCTCGGGGCACTCGACGCGGTCGCCTCGGGCGCGAGCGGCTCGACGCGGCGGCTCGCCGGCCTGCTCGTGGTGTCGGACGGAGCGGACAACGCCGCGCTCTCGGAGGGCGTGGGCCCGGAGGCCCGCGCCAAGGCGCGCGCGCTCGGGATCCCGGTGAACGCCGTCGCGGTCGGGCGCGGGGCGCCCAAGGATCTCGCCATCGAGCGCGTCGCGGTCGACGAGTTCGCGTTCGTCCGGAACACCGTCACGGTCGACGTGACGCTCCGCGCGCGCGGCTTCTCCGACGAGGAGGTCCGGCTCGTCCTGCGCCGCGAGGGGGCGGTCGTCGCCTCGGCCACCGTCCGCCTCGAACGGGGCCGAGACCGCTACACCGTCCCGCTCTCCTTCGCGCCGGACGCGACGGGGACCTTCGTCTTCACCGTCGCGGCCCCGGTGTTCCCGGGCGAGGCGGTCGTCGAGAACAACGCGCGCTCCTTCGTGCTGCGCGTCATCCGGGACCGCGTCCGCGTGCTGCTCGTCGCAGGGCGGCCGAGCTGGGACGTGCGCTTCCTGCGCGGCCTGCTCAAGCAGGATCCCAACGTCGATCTCGTGAGCTTCTTCATCCTCCGCTCGAACGCCGACGACGCGGGGCCGCAGCAGGACCTGTCGCTCATCCCGTTTCCGGTGGCGGAGATCTTCGGGGAGCAGCTCCGGACGTTCGACGCGGTGGTCTTCGTGAACTTCGCCTACGCCCCGTACCGCGGGCTCGAGATCGAGCGCTTCCTGCCCGCGCTCCGCGAGTACGTGCGCGGGGGCGGCGCGCTCGCCATGGTCGGCGGCGAGCAGAGCTTCGGCGACGGGCGCTACGGCGAGACGGCGCTCGCCGAGATCCTCCCCGTCGCGCCGATCGACGGCTCGTCGATGGCGGAGGGCGAGATCGCGCCCCGGCTCACCTCGGAGGGGAAGCGCCACCCCGTGACGAGCCTCGCCCCGGGCGACGCCGCGAACGAGGGGGTCTGGCGCGGGTTGCCGCCCGTCACCGCGGTGAACCTCACGCACGCGCTGGCGCCCGGCGCCGGCGCGTCGGTCCTGCTCGAGGCGCCCGCGGTCCTCGTCGAGGGCCGCCCCGCGCCGCTCGTCGCGGTGCGCGAGGTCGGCGAGGGCCGCACGCTCGCGGTCGCGACCGACGCGACCTGGCGCTGGGGGTTCCTCGCCGCCGAGTCGGGCCAGGGGAACCGCGCGTACCTGCGCTTCTGGAACCAGGCCCTGCGCTGGCTCGTGCGCGATCCGGGCCTCGCGCCCCTGCAGGTCGAGCCCGATGCACCCGCCGTCGAGCCCGGGGCGCCGGTCGGGATCGCGGTCACCTCCCGGCGACCGGACTTCGGGCCCGCCGCCGGCGACCGCGTCGCGGCGGAGCTCGTCGACGACGACGGCCGGAGCGTCGCGCGAGGCGAGGCGGTGGCGGGGGAGGACGGCGTCGCGCGCGTGGAGCTCGTCGCGCCGGGCCCCGGCGCCTACAAGATCGTCGCGCACGGCCGGGACGGCGAGGTCGCGACCGGCGCGGTGGCGGTGCGCGGCTCCGGCCCGGAGGACTCCGACGCGGCGCCGCGCCCGGAGCTGCTCTCGGCGCTCGCGGAGGCCACGGGCGGCGCGTTCTCGGCCCTCCCGGGCGGCCGCCTCCCCGACCTGAAGCTCGCGGATCCCGAGGTGGTCGAGATCGGCCGGCGCAAGTCGGTGCCAGTGTGGGATCGCTGGTGGTACCTCGCCGCCCTGGCGGGCGTGCTCGCCGTCGAGTGGGTCCTCCGGCGCCGCTGGGGTTACTGGTAGCCGCGCGGGCGGTCGCAAAGCTTTCGAGGCGGAAGCGCGGAAGCGCAGGCGTTTCGCTCTCCCCGAGCGATCCCCGGGGGAGTCCGCGGCCGAGGCCACCCAGCCGAGCCCACGGATTTCCAGGCCTTGCGCCGTTTCCCGCACACGCGGGTTGCCACCGGCACGTCGACTGCAAAGGTCGACATGCGGCACCAGTCGCCTCCCGGGTCAGCAGGCACGGCTGCGAATCCCGGACTGCGCGCCGGCCGTACCCGTTCGCGGGGACGGCCGGCGCGTTATCTTTCGAGCCATGAAGATCTCGAACGGAACCGTCGTCGGCATCGACTACTCGCTCCACCTCGGCGACGGGAAGATCATCGACGCCTCCGAGCCTGCCGAGCCCCTCACCTATCTCCACGGCGAGGGGCAGATCGTGCCCGGCCTCGAGTCGGCGCTCGAGGGGCTGTCCGCCGGCGATCGCAAGCAGGTGACCGTGCCGCCCAAGGACGGCTACGGCGAGCACGACGCGCGCGGCGTCCAGGAGGTCGACCGCACCGCCTTCCCGCCGGATTTCCAGCCCCAGCCCGGGATGGAGCTCACGGCGGAAGGCGAGGACGGCGAGCCCGTCCCGTTCGTGATCCGGGAGGTCCGGGGCGACAAGATCCTGATCGACCTGAACCACCCGCTCGCCGGCAAGACGCTCTACTTCGACATCACGATCCGTGACGTCCGCGAGGCGACCGAAGAGGAGCGGGAGCACGGTCACGCCCACGGGCCGGAAGGGCACGACCACTAGAGACGGATGCCGCTCACGCTCACCCTCGCGCGACGGCCCCGGCGCCGTCGCGGGGCGGAGCCTCGTCCGGGCGCCGGCGGCTACTTGACGGTGGGCGTCACGTCGTAGGTCCAGGTCTCGCCCCGCGAGATCGAGAACCGCTCGGCCACGCTGGCGCCGCCGAGCCGGACCTCGACGCGGTGGGCGCCGACGTCGACCTCGCGCCGCACGTCGCCCATACCGACGCGCTTTCCGTCGACGAGGACCTCGGCCTCCGCCGGCGCGGTCACGACGAGGAACCCCTTCCCTGCCGACGGAGCAGCGGCGACGACGCGACGGGGCGGCGCCTTCTTCGCCGGCTTCGCCGGCGCGGCCGCAGCAGGCTCCGCCGCGGCAGCCCTGGGCGGAGCTCCGGCGTCCTCCGCGGGCGCCGTGGAGGCGGGCCTCGCCGGCGCCACGCCGCCCGCTGCGGGCGCTTCGGGGCGGGCCTCGGCTGCCTGGGCGCGCTCGCGTCCGGCGACGTCCGCGCGGACGAGGTCGGGGAGGATCCTGCCGCGGGTGGCGACGAAGCCCCCGCCGAAGCCGACGAGAAGGCACAGCGCGGCGATCGCGAGCGGGGCCCGCGAGCGCCGCGGCGCTGCGGCGACGGGCGCGGGGAACGTGGACACCGTGTCCGGCGAAGGAGCAGCCACTCCGCCCGAGGCGACCGGCTGCGGCGAGAACGGATCCGCAGGACGCGGGACCTGTACCGGCGCCGGCGCGAGGGCGGGCGCGGGCGCCTGAGGCGCGACGCGCGCGGGGATGACGACGGGCTCAGGGAGCACCGAGCCACCGCGCGCCTCGGCCGCGGCGGGAGCGAACCATTCAGGAAGAGCCGCCTCGCGCGGTCCTGCCGGGACGGGGGTCGTGGTCGGGACCGGCTGCACCGGCAGAGACGTTTGCTCCGGCAGGAGCGGGTTCACCGAGGAGGCCGGGGTCTCCGTTCCGACCGGGTTGCCCGTAGCCATCGCGGTCGGGCTCGGGCTCGGGCTCGGGCTCGCGGTCGGGGTCGGGGTCGGGGTCGCGGTCGGGGTGGCCGCCGCGATGGCCGGCTCGCCGTCCTCCAGCAGCTCGACGGCGAGATCGGCCTCGGCGTCCTCTCCCGTGGCTCGCGCGACGAGGCGCGCGAGCGCCGCGCGCTCGCCCTCGTCCGCCGGGAGGATGGCCTCGGCGTAGGCCGCCACCGCCTCGCGGGGCGCGAGCGGCAGCGCGGCCGCGATCGCCTCGCCCAGCACGCCCGCCGAGCGCAGCGGCTGTCCCCCCGTCGCGCCGAGCGCGAGATCGACGACCGCCGCCAGCGCGGGCGGGATGCCGGGAGCGTCGAGCGGCCGCGGCGGCGCCTGAGGGGGCTCGCCGACGAGGCACTCGTGCAGGATCGCGGCGAGCGCGCGCACGTCCGCGGCCGTCTCCTCTCCGAGCCCGGCGCCGAGGCCGGTGAGCACCGTCGCTCCGTCCGCGGCGACGACGAGCCGCTCGGCGGAGAGCGCGCCGTGCGCGAGTGGGCGACCATCGCCGGGATCGAGCGCGTGGACGCGCGCGAGCCCGGCACAGGCGTCGGCGACGACGCGGGCGGCCACGTCCGGAGGGAGCCGCCCGGCGGCGTCGAGGAGGTCGCGGAGCGAAGGACCGGGCCGGTGCGGCTCGACCACCGCGACGGCGCCCCCCACCGTCTCGAGGCCGTCGACCGGCACGACGTTCGGGTGCCGCACGCGCGCCGCGGCCTCGGCGTCGCGCGCGAGCGCCGCGAGTCGGACCGGATCGTCGGCGACGCGCGCCGGGGCGAACGCGAGCACGACCGCGCGGGGCGGCCCTGAGCGGTCCACGGCGAGGGCGCGACGGAACCCGGAGGAGGACGGCAGCGGCGCGATGATCTCGAAGCGATCGGTCGGGGCCATCGCCGCCGAATCTACACCCTGCCCGCCCGCGGCGCCCGCCCGCAGCGCGCGGCGCACCCACGCCCACGTCGGCACACGGGCGTGGCGGGTGGCGGACCCACCGGCTACGATGCGCGCGTGCCGCGCATGAAGGCCGTCGTCACCGACCTCGACAACACGCTCTACCCATGGGTCGACTACATCGTCCCGAGCCTCGAGGCCATGGTCGCCTCGCTCGAGCAGACCACGGGCCGCCCCCGCATCGAGATCGTCCAGTCCCTGAAGGCGGTCTATACCCGCCACGAGTCGAACGAGTACCCGTTCGCGATCCAGGAGTCGTCGCTCTTCCGGCCGTACGAGGCGGACTTCGACTCGTTCGACGCGCTCGTCATCCGCCCCGCGCGGCGCGCGTTCGCCGAGGCGCGCCGGCGCTACCTGCACCCCTACCCTCACGTCCGCGAGACGCTCGAGAAGATCCGCGCGCGGGGGCTCAAGGTCATCGCCCTCTCCGACGCGCCGCGGAACGCGCTCGAGCTGCGCATCCAGATGCTCGAGCTGGACGGTCTCTTCGACGCGGTCTACGCGCTCAAGGGCTATGACCTGCCCGAGAACGTCGACCCCGAGATCCGCCGCAAGGACGCGGCCGGGGCCTACCGTTCCAAGAAGACCGTGGTCGTGGAGCTGCCGCGCGCGGCGGAGAAGCCCAGCCCGGCGGGGCTGCGCCGGGTCCTCGGCGACTTCGGGCTCGAGGGGACCGAGGTGCTCTACGTCGGCGACAACCCGAAGAAGGACATGCCGGTCGCCCAGGCGTGCGGCGCCGTGGGGGTCTGGGCCGAGTACGGCACGTACATCTCGAAGGAGTACCGCGAGCGGCTCGCGGTGATCTCGGCGAAGGCCGTGACGCGGCGCCACGTGGCCGACGTGGACACGCCGCGGTGGCCGCTGTCGATCGCCTCGTTCGTGCAGATCCTGGACGTCCTCGACGGCGCGCGCTGGACGGCGCCCGAGGCGACCGTGCCGGCGGCCCGGCGCGGCGCGAAGCGGAGGCAGCGTTGAGCGTGCAGGTGAGCTACTCGGATCTCGCAGGGCGCTGCGCGCTCGTCACGGGCGCCTCGTCCGGCATCGGCCTCGGCGTCGCCGAGGCGTTCCTCGCGCAGGGCATGAAGGTCGCCGTCCACTACCGCTCGAACCGCGCGGCCGCGGAGGCGCTCGCGGCCCGCTACCCCGGGCGCGCGGTGGCGATCGGGGCCGAGCTCGGCACCGAGGCCGGCTGCGTCCACCTGGTCGACGCCACGGTGAAGGCGCTCGGCGGGCTCGACCAGATCGTGCACTCGGCCGCGATCTGGAACGAGGGCCCCATCGACCGGATCGCCGGACCGCAGCTCGAGGAGATCTTCCGCGTCAACGTGTTCAGCGCGTTCTACCTCGTGCGCGAGGCGACGCCGTACCTGGGGCGGAACGGCCGCGGCAACGTCGTGTTCATCGGCTCCACCGCCGGCCAGCGTGGCGAGGCGCGCCACGGCCACTACGCGGCGACGAAGGGCGCGCTCCAGTCGCTCGCGATGAGCCTCGCGGTGGAGCTCGCGCCGCGCACCCGGGTGAACCTGGTCTCCCCGGGCTGGGTGCGTACGCCCATGGCGGAGGCGGAGCTGAAGGACGTCGGCGCGGCGATCGCCGGCGCCCTCCCGAACCGGCGCGTCGGCGAGATCGCGGACGTCGTGCACGCGTGCCTGTACCTCGCGAGCGAGGCCTCCGGGCACCTCGTGGGGGACGACCTCTGCGTCTCGGGAGGCGCGCTGCTGGTCGTGCCGCGCGGTCAGATCGTCGCGCGCGAGCCGTAGCGACTCGCGTGCGGGCGGGCGCCCGCGGCGCTAGGAAAACCGCATGCGCTTCCGCCACCACGTCTTCGTTTGCGAGAACGTGCGGGCCGAGGACGATCCGCGCGGCTCGTGCGGGCGCAAGGGCTCGCCCGCGATCCGCCAGGCGCTGAAGGAGGAGCTCAAGCGCCGCGGGCTCGACAAGCAGATCCGCGCGAACGCCGCCGGCTGCCTCGACGCCTGCGCCTTCGGCCCGTCGATCGTCGTGTACCCGGAGGGCGTCTGGTACGGCCACGTCTCGGTCGCGGACGTCGCGGAGATCGTCGAGCGCCACCTCGTGGGCGGCGAGCCCGTCGAGCGGCTCCGGCTGCGGCGCCTCGAGGCCGGACCTCCGGCGCGCGCCGCCGACGCGGCACCGCCGGGTGATCCGAAGAGCGGCGGCGAGCGCTGAGCGAAAGCCGCAGCCGGCGGCCTGCTCAGTTCGCGAGCTCCGGCCCGTCGTGGAGCTGAGCCAGCGTCGCGCGGACCGAGTCGGAGTCCTGGGCGTCAGGGGCGCGCGCGAGGTACGTCTCGAGGTCGCGCGCCGCCGAGCGGCCCGCTCCGAGCCGGGCCGCGGCGAGGCCGCGATCCCGGAGCGCCGCGAGCTGGCTCGGCGCGGCGAGCAGGATCCGGTCGAGCACCCACCAGGCGCGGAGGTCGTCCTTCCGGGCGGCGTAGAGGCGGCGCAGGTTCCCCAGCATGCGCAGCACGATCTGGCCCGGCGTGGACGGACCGAGCAGGCGCCGATCGAGGTCGCGCCCGGTGCGCTCGCGGTAGCGGGACAGGCAGTCGTCGGCGGAGAGCATCTCCCCGCCGTGGAAGGCGTCCACGAAGATCTCGGCCCCCGAGGGCGAGAGGTAGCGCACGAGGAAGTGGCCCGGCATCCCGACGCCGTCGAGCGAGACCCCTGCGCGGCGCCCGACCTCCATGTACACGACGGACAGCGTGATCGGCAGGCCGACGCGGCGGTCGAGCACCTCGTTCAAAAACGAGCTGCGCGGGTCGTCGTAATCCGCCGGCCCCCCGTGCATCCCCTCTTCCCCCGCGAGCACCTCGCGGAGCGCGCGGAGCAGCGAGGCGGCGCGGGCGGGAGCCGGCGAGCGGGCGACGACCCGCGCCGCGAGCGCGTCGAGCCGAGCGAGGTACGCCGCCTCGTCGAGGTGTGGGTACTCCTCCGCCGCGATGGCGAGCGCCGCCAGATCGAGCGGGATGGGATCGCGCGCCATCACCGCGGCGAACCGCTCGCGCGCGAGGCCGCCGGCGGTCATCGCGCCACCGCTGCGGGGGCGAGCGCCCGGCCGGCGGGCATGCCGGCGAGCCGGCCGCAGGAGGCGAGAGGCGTCGTCACGGACCGGAGTATAGCTGCGCGGTCCGGCCCTCGGCGCGCCGGCGGCCTCGACGCTGCTCGCTCACGCGGCGGGCCGTTCGTGGGCCCTGTTCCGCGAAGATCGTGCGCCGCCGCGGCGCCGGTCGTGGGCGGCACGCGACTCGCCGAACGGGTCGCATACCCTCTTGACGAGCCCGCGGTCCTTCTCTAGATTCGCGCCCCTGCCATTCCCCAGTAGCTCAGTTGGCAGAGCAGGTGACTGTTAATCACCGGGTCGCATGTTCGAGTCATGCCTGGGGAGCCAGTTCCGAAGGGGCCTCGCAGAGATGCGAGGCCCCTTCTCTTTTGGCGGGTAGTTACGTTCCCAGGCCATTCCGGTTCGCGATTGGAGTCATCGACTCTCCGTCACGGATCTGGCGGACTCCGGTCTTTTCCCACGGCGGCCTCGTCTGCACGGGAGAGACGTACAAGAGCGTCGTCAAGATCACGTTCGCCCAGGGAGCCGCGCTGAAGGACCCTTCGCGTCTCTTCAACTCCAGCCTCGACGGGACCGTCAGGCGCGCCATCGACATCCACGAAGGCGACGAGCTCGACGAGCGGGCCTTGAAGGACCTCGTCCGCGCCGCAGTGGCGCTCAATCTCGAGGGCAAGAGCAAGCCGAAGGCCCGGCGATGGAGCCGCAAGCGGGCCGGCTAGGATCGCACCGCCGGAAGAAGGCGCGGGCCGGGGTCCACACGGCCCGCGCCTCACCCGCGGAAGCGCCCGCCTACTCGTACGTAAAGTTGAACTCGGCGGTGCCCCCCGAGATCCCCACGGCGTTTACCACGGAGATGGCCGCCGTGGTTCCGACGTAATCGGGAGTCGCCGGGTTCGGCGCCGTCACGGTGATGTAGGGCTCATACCGCTTTCCCGTCGCGGCGTCCGTGCCCTCGGGCCACTCCATCGACATGCTGGACGGCAGCTGCCCCCCGAAGTCGACGCTGTGCGCAGTGTGCAAGCTGGTTCCCCTCAGCGTGACCCTGGTGCCCCTGGGCCCGTGGTTCGGCTCGATGCTCGTCAGCTGCATCAGGCGCGGATCGGGCGCGAGCGGGAGGGAGAGCGAGAAGGTGAACGGGTACGGGGTGCCGACGTTGGTGCCATTGTCGTTGGACGCTCTCGGCTCCTTGCGGGGGTTGCCGAGCGGGATCGTCCCGAAGTGCATGGCCGTACCGCACCCCGAATCGAACATGAGCCCGTTGCTGGGATTGTTCGCGACGTCGCCGACCACGTCGATGCTCTTGTCGCCGACCCAGAAGGTGCCGAGGCTCCCGCTGTAGTTGCACTGGGTGATGTCCCAAAAGTAAGACCATCCGAGGAGCATGGAGAGATCGACCTGCACCGACAGGACGGGGACGCCATCCCTGTTGACGGGCAGAGCGCTACGAACCTCCGGCAGCAGCGCCCACACCCACTCCTGTGAAGGCTCGAACGAAGAACCGTAGATGACCCCTGGTAGCCCCGCGGTGACGAGGAGCCCCGGGCCGCCACACGCGTGGTTCCCCGGGTCGATGTTCTGCTTGACGTGGTTCCAGGAATCGTACGTCCAGCGGACCTTCGACGGATCCGTTGGGTCGGCGGAGATCTGCGGCAGGATCGTGATCGCGTCCGCCTGATAGGTCTTCGTGTTGCTGTACGATACGCCCGCGCTGAACCCGAGCGAGCGGCTCACCTCTGCGCTGGGCTTCCCGCCCGAGAACCCCGCGCTCGAGCCGATCGTCCCCGACGCGCCGAAGTTCCAGGTCACGCCGGTGCTGTACTGCACGTTGGGCATCTGCGCCTGGGGCGCGGTGTAGCCGGCGAGGACCTTCACTCCGGTTTTGAGCGTGGCGTCCGGCACGGAGGCGCCCACGTTGGCCTGCCTGAGCCAGTACCCCGCGAAGCGGTTGTTCTTGCCGATGGAGAGCTTGCAGCCCCCCGTGTTCACGGCGGCGGAGATGCGTGTCAGCAGGTAGTCGCCCGGCTGATCCACCACGGAGATGGGGCTATGCACCGCCCAGGAGTAGGTTGTCACGGCGAACGTGTCGGTGCACTTCTGCTTCGACCCGCAGTGATCGCTGTAGAAGGCTTCCATGCTGAAGACGTCCGTGTGCGACCACGGGAACTGTTCCGGCTCGCTCCCCAGCGTGTTGTAGCCGGGTGCTTCGGCGGCCACGATCGCCCTGGGCCCGCTCGCCCTAGGCGCGCTCGCCATGGAGGCGATCCCCGATTCGAAGGTCCCGCGGACTTGCCTCCGGAACCAGTCGAGCACCATCTCGGCGTAGGCCTCCTTGCGCACGTCGGCGTCCGGAGAGGGCTCGAAGTTGGGAATGGACCGGATCGCGAGCATGCGCAACCGCCCCTGCGGCGCCGCGAGCACGTACAGCTCGGCAGGATTGGTGAGCGTGATCGCGGGGACGCTCCCGTTGATGGCGTGAAGGCGCACGAGCAGGTCCTCGGTGACGCCGGTCACCAGGATGGCATGCCCCTCCTTCAGGACGGTCCTCAGCGCGCTCCTCTCGCTGTCGGAGAGCTCGAGCAGGCTATCCGCATTCATCAGCACGGGTCCGTCGGTCTCCCCGCGCCACTTCTTCGGATGGAATAGCTTCTCGAGCTGCTTGACGAGGGCACCCCTGGGCTTGCCATGCTCATAGCTCGCCAGATCGATCTTCACGGCGAAACTATCGGCCCCCCCGGAGGCTTGTGGCCCCGCGGACGACGCGCCCCCCAGCTGATTGTCCTGTTCGCGCCCACCGCAAGCCGCCAATGCCAGCACCGCCACGAACGTGCACAAGCGACGCATCCCACACCTCCTGTCGCCTCGCAGCGTGAGACGGTTCGCGAACCGGGCACAGCGAGAAGAGAGGTCCCTTCCTTGGGACTCGGACGATTCACCGCCGTCCTCGGCGTGTGACGGAGTGCCTTCCCGCGCTGCCTGCGCCTCGGGCGTTCCCTCGCGCACGCCTCGGCGTTCCCGCCGTCCGGCTGAGACTGGAACGCGCGTGCTCGCCCGGCATAGGCCTTGCGAGGACTTCGAGGAGGAGGCCTCGACAGGCGCTCACGGCGAGCGGCCGTGACCCCGAACACCTCCGGACGCCCGGTGCTGGTTCGAGATCCTGGCGGCTCGTCGGTGCCCCCCCTGCGGGGAAGGGGCCGGCCGGACCTTCGCCGCGACAGACTCATCGCGAGGAGCCACGCCGGACGGCGATCGCGCACGGCAGCGCGCGTGGAGGGATGGCGCCGGCAGCCCGGACGCATGGCAGGGGCCACAAGGATGGCGTTGATCTTCACGCCTGCCGGCGCCAAGAAGCGGCGATGATCACGATCCGCCGCTCCGAGGCTCGCGGTCACTTCGACCACGGCTGGCTCGACACCCGCCACACGTTCTCGTTCGCCGACTACCACGACCCCGGCCACATGGGGTTCCGCACGCTCCGCGTCATCAACGAGGACCGCGTCGCGCCGGGCCAGGGGTTCGGGACTCACGGCCACCGCGACATGGAGATCCTGTCCTACGTGCTGTCGGGCCGCCTCGCCCACCGCGACTCGATGGGGACCGGCTCGACCATCGGACCGGGCGAGGTGCAGCGCATGACCGCCGGGACCGGGGTCCTGCACAGCGAGTTCAACGGCTCCGACTCCGAGCCCGTCCGCTTCCTGCAGATCTGGATCCTGCCCGAGCGCCGCGGCCTCCTCCCTGGCTACGAGCAGAAGCAGTTTCCGGAGGAGGAGCGGCGCGGGCGGCTGCGGCTCGTCGCCTCCCACGACGGCGCCGACGGCAGCGTGACGATCCACCAGGACGCGCGGGTGTACGCGGCGCTCCTCGAGGCCGGAGAGCGGGCGGTGCTCCCGCTCCAGGCCGGGCGGCACGCCTGGGTCCAGGTGGTGCGAGGGACGCTGCGGCTCGGAGACGAGACGCTCGCGGCGGGCGACGGCGCCGCCTTGAGCGACGAGCGCGAGGTGGGGCTCGAGGGCGTCGAGGCGGCCGAGGTGCTGGTGTTCGACCTCTCCTGAGGCTCAGCCGGCCGACGCGCTAGCGCGCGCGTCGCCCTCCAGCGCCACCGGCCCGGCGAGCGGGAGCTCGATGCGGAAGGTGGCGCCCTCCCCCGCCGAATCCTCCACGGCGATGCGTCCTCCGTGCGCCTCGATCACCCGGCGCGCCACGAACAGGCCGAGCCCCAGGCCTCCGAAGTTGCGCGGGGAGACCGCGCGCTCGAACCGGTCGAAGATGCGCTCGCGCACCGAGGGATCGACGCCGATGCCGCGGTCTCGGACGACGAGGAGCCCCGCCTCGCCGCGGCGCTCGAGCTCCACGTCCACCGGCTTCCCCGCGCCGTACTTGAGGGCGTTCGCGAGCACGTGTCCCACGGCGCGCTCGACCTCGTCCGGATCGATGCGCGCCGGCATCGCGTCCGGCAGCTCGAGCCGCACCGTGCTCCCGGCGCGCGAGGCTGCGTCGCCCAGCCGCTCGGCGGCGACGCGCACGACCTCGGCGAGGTCCGCCTCGCGCGGCGCGATCCGCAGCTCTCCCCGGTCGAGGCGGGACACGTCGAGCAGCTCGTCCACCAGCCGGGCGAGCCGCGCCTGCTGGCGCAGCGCCGCCCCGGAGCTCGCCGCGATTCGCTCGGGCGAGGCCGCGCCGCGCGCGGCGGCGAGCTTTAGCCCCTCGAGCTGCAGCCGCAGGCTCGTGAGCGGCGTCCTGAGCTCGTGCGAGGCCACCGCGAGGAACTCGTCCCGCGCTCGGAGCGCGTCGCGGAGCTCGTCCTCGACGGCCTTTCGCCGGTCGATCGGCTCGGCCACGGAGATGAAGGAACGCGGCCGGCCTGCGCCGTCGCGCACCAGCGCGACCGTGAGGTTCACCCAGGTGGCCCGACCGTCTCGCCGGAGGTAACGCTTCTCCACCGTGTAGGTCTCGTCCTCCCCCGTGACGAGCCGCCGGCCGTGCGCCTCGTTCTCCCCGACGTCCTCCGGGTGCGTCATGTCCTGGAAGCGGAGCGCGCACAGCTCGTCCTCGGTGTAGCCGAGGATCTCGGCGTAGCGGCGGTTGACCCGCAGCCAGCGCCCATCCAGCCCGACGTGGGCGATGCCGATCGCGGCGTTCTCGAAGGCGGCGCGGTAGCGCGCCTCGCTGCGGGCCAGCGCGCGGACCGAGCGCCGGGCGACGGCGAAGGCTCCAGCGGCGAGGGCGAGCGCCACCGCGGCGGCGGCGAGCAGGGCGCGCGAGGCGTTGTGGATGCTGGCCGCGAGCTTCGTTCGCGCGGCCTCGAGCGCCTCGTCGTGGGCGCGAGCGAGCGCCGGGGCGATCGAGCGCAGCTCGCCGTGAATCGGCGCGAGCTCGGCGGAGACGACCGCGTCGAGTGTGGCCGCCTGGCTCAGCATGCCGAAGGCGCCAGCGCCCACGGCCACCGTCCCCAGCGCGAGGACGAGGAACGCCAGCGGACCGAGCCGAGCCACGCGCGGCCCCCTGGCCGCCCCGCTGGGATCCCATCGGCGCATGATGGGTGGCGGTCGTACCACCCCACGCCCGCCCCCGGGGCACCGTTCTTCGCCCGTTTGGGGATGCGCGAACCCGCCCCCGTGAGGGGGACCGCCGACCGCGCGGGCGCTGCCGTGTCGTGGTCGCGTGATGATCTTGGCGGCATGGCTCTCCCCGGCGATCACGATCCGCTTCAGGACGCGAACTTCCAGGCCCTCGTGACCGCCCTCGCGCGCGAGGGTCTCCCTCGCCGCGCCGAGGCAGCGCGCGCGGTCGAGGCGGTCATGTGCGCGCTCGCGCAGCGCATCCAGCGCCCGGAGTTCGACGACCTCCGCGAGCACCTGCCCGAGCCCTTCGGCAGCCGCCTCACCGCCTGCGAGCGCCACTCCGCGCGCCCGCCGCGCCCGCTCCGCTCCGCCGACGACTTCTACGCCATCGTGGCGGAGGACCTCGAGCGCGATCCGCAGGAGGTCGAGGCCGCGGTCCGCGCCGTGTTCGCCGCGCTCCGCGCGCAGATGGCCGAGGCCGACGCCGAGCTCGTCGGGCAGGAGCTGCCGCTCGAGCTCGAGCCGCTGTGGCGCCGCCCGTCGTGAGCTGAGCTCGCTCAGCGCGCTGACGAGCCGGCGGCGCCGGCGCGATGGCGCGCGCCCCGAGCCCGGAACCGCTTAAGCCGCACGACGTCCTCGCGGTCTCGCTCGTCGAGCGCTGCCTCGACGCGGCCCGCCTCGGCGGCGAGCGCGGGGAGCACGAGCTGCTCGAGCGCGTTGATTCGCCGGGAGGTCGCCTGGATCTCCTCGCCCAGCCGGGCGAGGTGCAGCTCCCGCGAGGCGATCCGGAGCAGCACCTCGAGCGCCTCCTCGTGGCGCCGCGCCGCCTCGGCGCCCGCGAGTCCCCAGCTCGTCGGCGCGCTGCCCCGCTCGTCCGCCGCGCGCACGAGCGGCGGCGCCGAGACCGACGGCGTCGGCACGCCCCACACCCGCCGCACGCTCACCTGGAGCGGCACCTCGCGCCCGGCGGCGAGGGCGAGCGACTCGAGCGCCTCCTCCCCGTCGAGCGCGCGCGAGATCCCGAGCGCCTTCACCGCCTCGCGCAGCACCTCGTCGAGGCGCGCGCGCCCGGCGAGGACCTCGCGCATGAGCCTCCAGAGCTCCCCCGCGAGCACCTCGCGCTTGGCGCGCAGCAGGCGCGCACCCTTCGACGCGATCTCGGCGCGCCCCCGCACCTCCAGCAGGCCCATGCGCGTCGTGGGCGTGCGGCTCACGGGGCCTCCTTCCGGCGCGCCTCGAGCACCGCCGCCGGGAGGCGGGTGAGCGCCTCGGGCGGGAACGGGGCCATGAGCTTCCACCCGAGCTCGAGCGTGTCCTCGATCGAGCGGAACGCGTCCCCCTGGCCGACGAGCTCGCGCTCGAACCGATCCGCGACGTCGAGGAGCCGCCGCTCGTCCTCGCCGAGGTTCGCCGCGCCCACGATCGCGGCCATGCGGCGCACGTCGCGCCCGCGCGCGTAGAGCGCGTAGAGCTGGTCCGCGACGGGCCGGTGGTCGGCGCGGGTGCGGCCGGCGCCGACCCCGAGCCCCATGAGCCGCGAGAGCGAGGGCAGCACGTCGATGGGCGGGTAGATGCCCCGCCTGTCGAGCTCGCGCGAGAGGACGATCTGTCCCTCCGTGATGTACCCGGAGAGATCGGGGATGGGGTGGGTGAGGTCGTCGTCCGGCATCGTCAGCACCGGGACCTGCGTGATCGAGCCGGGCCGGCCGGCGATCCGCCCGGCGCGCTCGTAGAGGGTCGCGAGGTCCGTGTACATGTAGCCGGGGTAGCCGCGCCTGCCGGGCACCTCCTCGCGCGCCAGCGCGACCTCGCGCAGCGCCTCGCAGTAGCTCGTCATGTCGGTGAGCACGACGAGGACGTGCAGGCCGTGTCCGAAGGCGAGGTGCTCGGCGCAGGTGAGCGCGCAGCGCGGCGTCATCAGCCGCTCGATGGGCGGGTCCTCCGCGCGGTTCAGGAACACCGCCGTCCGATCGAGCACGCCCGCGCGCCGGAACGCCTCCAGGTAGGCGTCGTACTCGCGGAACGGCGCGCCCATGGCGGCGAACACCACCGCGAAGCGCTCGCCGCCGCGGACGCGCGCCTGGCACACGAGCTGCGCGGCGAGCCGCCCCGCGGGCAGGCCGGCGCAGGAGAACACCGGGAGCTTCTGCCCGCGGACGAGGGTGTTCATCCCGTCGATCGCGGAGATGCCGGTCTCGATGAAGTCGGCGGGCTTCTCGCGCCGCGTGACGTTCAGCGCCGCGCCGTGGATGGGCAGGCGCGCCTCGGCGATGGGCGGCGGCAGCCCGTCCACGGGGCGGCCGAGCCCATCGAGCACGCGGCCGAGCATGCCGCGCGAGACGCCGAGGGCCGCGACCTCGCCGGTGAGCGTCACCTCCGCGCGCGCCGGCGAGAGGCCGCGCGTCTCCTCGAGCACCTGGATCGCGACGCGGGCGCCGGTGAGCTCGATGATCTGCCCGCGGCGCTCCTCCCCCCCGGCGCGGATGCGGACGATCTCGCCGAGCCGCGCGCGCGGGACTCCCTCGAGGAACAGGAGCGGCCCCGCGATCCCCTCCGCTCCACGCACCCGCCGCGTCACGAGGTCCATGGCTCACTCCGCCTCGAGGCGCGCGATGGCCTCCGCGATCTCGGCGCGGAGCGCCCCGGCGCCGCTCGCGATGGCCTCCGCCGGAACGGAGCCGAGGCGGAGGAGGCGGGCCGAGAGCCCGGCCTCGAGGATGGAGCGGAGCGGCACGCCGGCCGCGACGGCGTTGGCCGCACGGCCGTGGAGCTCGAGGTGGAGCCGCAGCATCTCGAGCGCCTTGCGGGGCGGGCAGCTCGCGTCCGCGGGATCGTAGGCGCTCTGCCGGAGGAACCCCTCGCGCAGCAGCCGCGCCGACTCCAGCACCAGCCGCTCGGCGTCCTGGAGCGACTCGGTGCCCACGAGCTCCGCCACCTCGACGAGCTCGCGCTCCCGCTGCAGGAGGTGCATCGCCTCCTCGCGCAGCGCCCCGAACCCCTCCCCGGCCTCTCGCTCGAACCAGCCCCGGAGCCGCTCCGCCTCGAGCGAGAAGGAAACGCCCCAGTCCAGCGCCGGGTAGTGGCGGCGGTGCGCGAGGTCGGCCGACAACGCCCACAGCACGCCCGTCGCGCGCAGCGAGCACTGCGTGACGGGCTCCGAGAGATCGCCGCCGGGCGGCGACACCGCGCCCACCACGGTGACCGAGCCCTCGCCGCACCCCAGCGTCTCGACGCGCCCGGCGCGCTCGTAGAACCGCGCGAGCCGCGACGCGAGGTAGGTCGGGTAGCCCTCCTCGCCCGGCATCTCCTCGAGGCGCGCCGAGATTTCGCGCAGCGCCTCGGCCCAGCGGGAGGTGGAGTCGATCATGAGCGCGACCGAGCGGCCCATGTCGCGGAAGTACTCGGCGATCGTGCAGCCCGTGTAGATCGAGGCCTCGCGCGCGGCGACCGGCATGTTCGAGGTGTTCACGACGAGGACGGTGCGACCGAGGAGCGGCCCGCCGGTGCGGGGGTCGTCGAGCTTGGGCAGCTCGTCGAGCACCTCGGCCATCTCGTTGCCGCGCTCGCCGCAGCCCACGTAGACGACCACGTCCGCGGCGGCGTGCTTGGCGAGGCTCTGCTCGAGCACGGTCTTGCCCGTCCCGAAGCCGCCCGGCACCATCGCCGTGCCGCCCGACGAGACCGGGAAGAAGCAGTCGAGCACGCGCTGGCCGGTGAGGAACGGCACGTCGGGCGCGAGCCGGCGGCGGATGGGGCGCGGCCGGCGAACCGGCCAGCGATGGGCGAGCGCGAGCTCCGTGCCGCCCTCGAGCCGGACGACCGGCTCGTCCACGGTCACGGCGCCCCCGCGGACCTCGGCGATCCGCCCGCCCGCGCCCGGCGGCGCGAGCACCGGGTGCGCGTCGGGACCGGAGCGCGCGATCCCGAGGCAGGCGCCGGGGAGGAGCTCGTCGCCCGCGCGGACGCTCGGCTCGAGCTCCCAGCGTCGCGCCCGATCGAGCGCCGGCAGGCGGGCGCCGCGTCCGAGGAAGTCGCCCTGGCGCGCGGCGAGGGCGTCGAGGGGGCGCTGGACGCCGTCGAAGACCGAGCCGAGGAGCCCGGGCCCGAGCTCCACCGCGAGCGGCTCGCCCGTCGGCTCCGCGGGCTCGCCCAGCGCGAGCCCCTCCGTCTCCTCGTACACCTGGATCGTCGCGAGGTCGCGCTCGAGCCGGATCACCTCGCCGAGGAGGCGCTCCTCTCCGACCCACACGACCTCGTTCAGCCCGGCCCCGGCGAGCCCGTCCGCGACGACGGTCGGCCCTGCGATCCGGACGAGCCTGCCCGTCATGGTCCTTCCCCGGCCGCGCCGAGCTTCACGCCGTACCCGACGGCGCGGCGGATCAGCGCCGCGACGTAGGCGCGGCCGCGCCCCTCCTCGCCCCAGCGGCGCGGCAGCGCGAAGGGCAGCACCACGGGGAGGCCGCGCTCCCGCGCGCGCCGCAGCGGGCGGGGTCCCGCCGCCGCGAGGACCTCCTCCTCGACGGCGAGCACGCCTGCCTCCGCTGCGCCCGCGAGCCGCCGGAGCGTCGCGGCCTCCTCGCCGCGCCCGGCCTCCTCCACGGTGGCGCCGGCGAGGCGGAACCCGAGCGCGTCCCCCGGGCGGACGACGACCACGAGCCGCAGCGGCCCTCCGGCAGCCTGCCCCGCTCGGGCGGCGTGGGTCACGGGCCCTCCTCCGCGAGATCGAGGATCTCGCCCGCGGGCAGCCCGAGCGCCGCGCCGCGGAGCACCAGCGCCGTGCGCCGGACCTCGGCGCGCCGCGCGGCGAGCCAGGCGAGCGGCACCGCGAGCGAGAGCGGTCGGCTGCGCGCCTCGCGCCGCAGCGCGACGACCATCCGCCGCTCGAGCGCGCGCTCCGCGCCCCAGGGCGTGGCGAGGTCCGACGCCGCGACCCCGAGCGCCTGCGCGAGCGCATCCCGCACGGCCGCGCCCTCGCGCAGGGCCGCGACGCGCCGGAGCGCCTCGCCCGAGAGGAGCCGCCCCCCGTCCAGCAGGGCGTCCGCCGCCGGCGGCGCGCCCGCGAGGGCGAGCAGCGTGGCCGCGTTGCGGGCGTCGACGCGATCGCCGAGGTGCCTCGCGAGGATCGCCGCGTCCTCTCCGCCGCGGCGGCACGCCGCTCTCGCGCGCGCGAAGGCGGCGCGGTCCGCGGCGATCTCGAGCGCGAGGAGACCGTGCTCCCCCGGCGCGCCCACCGCGCCGCGGGCCGCCGCGGCCACCTCGCTCCCCGCGCCGGCGAGCACCTCCAGCGCCGCGGCGACGTCCGGCGCGACGGCGGCGGCGCGGCGTCCAGCGTCCGCGAGGCCCGGGACGGGAGGGGCCGCCGCGAGGGTCCGATCCACCGGCGCGCCCGCGGCCACCCCGCGCGCGATCGCCTTCACGGCGGCGGCCTCCTCGAGCGCGAGGAAGGCGGAGAGGAGCGCCCGCTGGCGCGCGCCCTCCGTGTCCCGCAGGAGGCGCGCCTCCTCGCGGTGGACCGCCTCGCGCAGCGCGAGCTCGACCGCGGCGAGCGGGTCGGGCGCGCCCGTCACCGCGGCAGGGATCCCGGCGCCCGCGGCGCTCGACCGCAGCAGCTCGAGCCGCGCCTCGAGGCCGCCGCGCGCGAGCAGCTCGCGCAGCGCGCGATCGCCGAGGAGCCGCGCCCGCCGCGCGCCGATCCGGGAGTTCGCGAAGTCGAGGCGCGCCACGTCAGCCCTCCGCGAAGAGCAGCTCCGCGAGCTCGGCCTCGAGGGCGGGCCACGCCCGCTCGAGCCGTGAGGGCAGCGTGTCGTCCAGGACGCGCCGCCCCGCCACGAGCTCCACGCCCCCGCGAGCCTCCGGCGCCGCACGGACGACCGCCCGCGCGGCCGCGCCCGCGTCCAGCGCGGCGAGTGCCCGGCGCGCCTCCTCCTCGGCGCCCGGATCCACGACGAGCTCGAGGGGCCCGTCCCCGGCCTCCGGCAGGATCTCCGCGAGGAGCGCGGCGTCGAGCGCGGCGCCTCCCTCCGCGACGAGCCGCGCGCGGGCCTCGTCGTGCAGCCCCTCGAGCAGCCTCCTTCGCTCGACGAGGAGCGCGCGCTCCCGCTCGACCGCGACCGCCTCGTGGGCAGCGCGCCGCCGCGCCGCCCCCTCGACCCGCTCGCGCGCGAGCACCGAGTCCCGCGCCGAGGCGGCCGCGGCGCGCGCCTCCTCCACGATGCGCGCGCCCTCGCGCTCCGCCGCGGCGCGCACCTCCCGCGCCTCTCGCGCCGCCTCCTCCCCGAGGACGCGCAGGAGCTCCGGGTAGCCCACGGCCTACCCCCCCGTGAGGATCAGCACCGCCACGACGAACCCGAGGATCACCAGCGTCTCGGGGATGGCGAGCATCACGATGATGGCGCCGCGGACCTCCGGCTTCTCCGCGAGCGCCCCGGCGCCGGCGGCGCCGATCCGGGACTGCACCCACGCGGTCGCGATTGCGGACACCCCCACCGCGATCGCGGCCGAGACGGCGAGCAGCACCTTGTCCATGTCATCCTCCTAGCGGGACAGCGCGAAGGGGCGGTAGGGCGCACCGCCCTCGTCGTAGAACTTCTCGAAGAACTCGACGTAGTGGAGCCGGAGCGCGGCCACGGTCGGGCTGATGAGCCCGAGCGTGAAGTTCACGACGTGCAGCAGCACGCCGATGGCGAGCCCCGCGGCCACCGGCCGGAGGGTCGTCGCGACGAGGTTCGCGACCTCGGCGAGCATCACCGAGGCGAGCCCGAGCGCCATGAGGCGGGCGTAGGACAGGACGTTGCCGAGGCCGAGCACGAGCTCGAGGGCCGCCATCGGCCCCTCCGCACCCACCGCCACGGCGAGCAGCGCCCCGCCCGCCCAGAGCGCCGGCGGGAGCGCCGCTGCGGGCAGCAGGTGCACGGCGGTCGCGCCGGCGACCGCGGCGGCGCAGAGGAGCCCGAGCTTCGCGGCGCGTGCCAGCGCGGCGCGGCGATGCCCCGCGCGCAGCGCGCCCGCGATCCCGAGCGCCATGCCGATGCCCACGTGGACGGCGCCGACGGCGATGGCGACCCCGAGGAACGCCATGAACGCGCGCCGCCGGTCGAGGAGCACGGGGCGCATCCCGAGGTGGGACCCCACCTCGCCCAGGGCCTCCCCGAAGAGGATCCCGAAGGCGACCGCGGAGAGCGCGCACGCGAGCGCGATCCAGGTCAGGTCCCGCCCGAGCGCGCCCCCCACCCCTCGCACGCGCAGCACGAGCGCCACCACGATCCCCGCCGTGCCGCAGACGACGTCGCCGAGCACGAGCCCGAAGAAGAGCGGGAAGAAGACGGCGAGCCAGGGGGTCGGATCCGTCGAGCCGTAGCGCGGCAGCGGCACGAGCGCGAGGAGCCGCTCGAAGGGCCGGACGTGCCGCCCGTTCCGGAGCACCACGGGGACCTCCGGCCAGGCGTCCCGCTCCGGCGTGCACGCCAGCACCGTCACCCGCTCGCCGAGCTCACTTGCCGCCGAAGCCTGGAAGGCCGGCACCCGCTCCGCGGGCATGTACCCCGAGACGACGAACGCGAAGCGCGTCGCGCCGCAGGCGTCCTCGGCGTGCACCCGCTCGAGGAAGGCGCGCGTCGCGGCGGCGCTCGCGGCGAGCGGGGCGGCGAGCCCGTCCGCGAGGCGAGACCAGGCCGCCTCGACCTCCGCCTGCTCGGCGGGGATCGTCCGGGCGCGCGCGGTGAGGTGTAGGAGCACGTCGATGAGCGCCTTCCCGGAGCAAGCGGAGGGGAGCTTCACCTCGTCCACGCCGCGCTCGAAGAGGAGCGCCGCCACGGCGCGCCCGCAGGCGCGCGGCACGACGATGAGGACTCCGGTTCGCTCCGCGTCGATCGGCCGGGCGGTGAGGTCGAAGGCGCCGCCGGTGATGCGGCGCAGCTCTCCGCGAAGGAGCGCGATGGCCTCGGGGTCCGTGCGCAGCTCGAGGCCGTGGAGCTCCGGCTCCTGGCGCGGCTCGAGGCCGTGGGAGAACGGCGCCAGCGCCACCACGAGCCGGGAGAACCGCGCGATCGCATCCCCCTCCTCGGCCAGCGCGGCGCGCCGCGCCTCGAGCGCCGTGAGCGCCGCGTCGATCTCCGCGAGCCGCGCGAGCAGCGCCTCGGAGCCCGGCTCCGGCAGCGGTCCCTCGCCCTCGCCGCGCCCGCCGGCGAGCCGTGCACGGAGCGACTCGAGGCGGACGAGCGCCTCCTGTGCGCGCGCGGCGCGCGCCGCCACCGACGGGACGGGCGCGCACCGCTCGACGAGCGCGCGCTCTCCGGGGAGCACCGGCGTCGGCCGGCGGAGCTCCAGGACGCCCTGCGCCTGCAGGAACGCGAGCGCGCCCTCGAGCCGATCCCGCGGGCCGATCAGCTGGACGCGCGCCATCGGCAGGATCACGGCTGCCTCCCGAGGACCACCGCGAGGACCCGCTCCAGCGCGCGCGCGCGGTTCCGCTCGGCGCGGGCCGCCACCTCCGCCACCTCCGCCACGACCGCCTCGCGCGCTCGCTGCGCCTCCGCGTCGAGCGCCGCCGCCTCGTCCGCGCGGAGCGCGTCGCGCACCCGCTCGACCTCGCGCCGTCCGGCGGCGACGATCCGCTCCGCCTCGCGCCGCGCGCTCTCGAGGGCGACGGCCGCCTCCGAACGCACGGAGGCGAGCTCGCTCTCCAGCGCCGCCTCGTCCCCTCGCAGCCGCTCGAGCGTCTCGCGTTCACCGCCGCTTCGCGCCGGGTTCCGCACGACGAGCCCCCGTGTCATCGAGAAGACGCTCCTCGGCACGGGGTGGCAAGCAGGCTGCGCATTCCCGCTTGGGCCTGCGCGTCGAGGCACGTCGCGCCTCCGCGGGCACGCATCGCGCCGCACCCATCGCGAGCGAGCCGGCGCGGGCCCGTGCGGTGCGCCGCCTCCCGGAGGAGGCCCGGCAGGCGCCCGTGGTCGCGCTCCGCGGCGCCACAGGAGGCGTCGCGGACGCGCGGCGCGCTTCCCCGCGGCCCGACCGGTGTCGCCTCGAGGCGCCGGAACGGAGCGCCGGCCGTCCTGTCCAGCGAGCTCGCGGTGAGGCATCGCGCGGCACCGTTTCGAGGTCTCTCGACCGCCGGCGCGGTGAGCTCGCGCCCGGGGGGCCGCGAGACTCTCCGCGGCGTATGTGCTGGCCTCCTTCACCGTCCCATGCTCCCCTCCCCGCCTCCGCGATGGAGGCGCGTGCAGCTCCCTCGACGAGAGCGCGCGGCCCGCCAGAGCCAGGAACGCCGATGACCTCTTCCGCCACCCGCCGCGCCTTCTCCGTCTCCGTCTTCTGCCGCCACGGCGGCGCGATCCTCCTCGTCCGTCACCGCCGGCTCGGGACCTGGCTCCCCGTCGGCGGCGAGATCGAGCCCGGGGAGACACCGCTCGAGGCCGCCCGCCGGGAGCTCCGTGAGGAGACCGGCCTCGAGGGAACGTTCCCCTCCGGCCTCGGGGTGGACGGCACGCCGCCGGGGCTCGTCGGCTACGAGGAGCATCCCGCCGGCTCGAAGGGCCTGCACATGAACTTCGCGTTCGTGGCGGACGTCGCGTCGCGAACCCTCGCCGCCTGCGACGAGTGGGACGGCGCGCGCTGGGTGGGCGCTCACGAGCTCGGGGCCGTCGAGTGTCCGGCGAACGTGCGCGAGCTCGCACGCATCGCGCTCACCGCGCCCGGCCACTGACTCGCGCTGCCGCCCGGGCCGATCCCTGCTGCGGCACGCGCTGGCTGCCTGCGGCGACGCCATCGTGCGCCTCGCGACGGGCTCGACCCGAGCGAGCAACGTGTGACCCGAACCGCCGTAAGGGCGAAGGGCCCCGCCTCTCGCCTCTCGCCGCACCGTCCGCACCGGACGGCGCACGGGTCACCGCGGCAACAGGGAGAGCTGGGCGGGTGCGGATGGGCGTGCCGTGTCGGCCGCGCCCGCGGCGTCACGCTGCGCCTCCGGGGAGCTCGCGTCTCGCGCCTGCCCGGCTCCTCGGGCCTCTCGCCCTGCGGCAGCGCCCCGAGCCCGCGTCGCTGAGCTCGTCCGGCGAGGCGCGACGTTCCCCGTGCCCGCTCCGTCGAGCACGCTTCGGCCGCCGTAGGCGCGGCTCGCCGCGCGCTCCCCCTCGACGAACGCCTCGAGGGACGGGCCCTCCGCCCCGGCCTCGAGCCGTCGCGCCTCGTCCTCCAGGCGCCGGATGGCCGCCATGCGGTCGTCGTTCCCGAGCTTCGCGCGCTCCACCGCGCGGCGCAGGACGCCGAGCGTCTCGTCGTAGACGCGGAGCGGGACGGGAAAGGGGTGGCCGTCCTTCCCGCCGTGCGCGAGGGAGAACCTCGCCGGATCGCTGAAGCGGCAGGGAGCGCCGTGGATCACCTCAGCGGCCGCCGCGAGCGCGAGCACCGTCCGCGCCCCGAGCCCCGGCGTGAGGAGCAGCTCCGCGAAGTCGACCGGCCCGCGCTCGGCCGCGGCGGCGATCGTTCCGTGCAGGCGGCGGAGCACCACGTCCGACGCGGTGACGGCGTGGTGGCCGGGGAGATCGAGGTGGGGAACTCGTCCGAGCGCGCTCCGGATGCTCGCGACGGCCCGCTCGGGCCCCTCGCGAACCAGCGCCAGCTGCGCGGCCCGCGACGGCGCCGCGCGCCGATCGGTCAGGTTCACGATGGCGCCTCCCGGCGCCCCGTCGATCGCCGCGTGCGGTGCGTCGACGAAGCTCGTGAGCCCCTCGGACAGCCAGTGATAGCGGCGCGCGCGCCGCCGCACCGGGTCCATCCCCTGCTGGACGACGACCCAGGCGCCGTCCTCGGCCACGATGAAGGCGTGGAGGTACAGCGCGTGGCCGTCCTGCACGGCCGCGCCGTCCACCTTCGCCACGAGCCGGCTCGTCCGCGCCAGCGCCTCGCCGTCGAGGCCGGTTCGCTCGCCGAAGCCGACCAGCTCGTCCGGAGTGCGGCGCGAGTGGCGCCCGCGGCCGCCGCACACGCGCAGGCCGAGCTCGCGCTCCAGCGGCGCGAGCCCCCGCTGCAGCGCGCCGAGGACGCTCGTCGTGATCCCGGAGGAGTGCCAGTCCATCCCCATCAGGCTGCCGAGCGACTGGAACCAGAACGGATGGGACAGCCGCCGCAGGAGCTCCGTGCGCCCGTACTCGAGGACGATCGCCTCGGAGAGCACGCGCCCGAGGCGCGCCATGCGGTGGAAGAGCCACGGGGGCACGCGCCCGCCGTGGAGCGGGAGGTCGGCGGAACCCGTCCGCGCCCCCTCGCCCCCGCACCGTTCGGTCGAGCGTTCGGCACCGCCACCCCGTTTCGCCTCCCCGCCCGCCCGCCCGCCGCGCGGCCGGCCCCCGCCGCGGCGGCCGTGTCCCGTGGTCTCCGGGGGTCTCCCGTGGATAACCATGAAGAAGTGCCACGTCGCTCCGACAGCCCGCCCCGCTCCGCCCGTGCCCGCCCACCCGCTCGCGCACCCTCGCTCCGCGACCCGCCCAAGCGATCTAGCGAGCTCCGCACGGCACCCGTGCCGAGGACGACCGACCTCGCTGCGCTCCGGCAAGCGGCGCGGGCGTGCCGCGCGTGTCCGCTCTGGGAGCGCGGGACGCAGACCGTCTTCGGCGAGGGCCCGCGGCAAACCGCGGTGCTCCTCGTCGGCGAGCAGCCGGGCAACGACGAGGATCTCGCGGGCCGGCCCTTCGTCGGCCCGGCCGGCCGCCTGCTCGACCGGGCGCTCGAGGCCGCGGGGCTCGACCGCGCCTCCGTCTACGTGACGAACGCGGTGAAGCACTTCAAGTGGGAGGCGCGAGGAAAGCGTCGCATCCACCAGAAGCCGAACGTCGGCGAGGTCCGCGCGTGCCGGCCCTGGCTCGACGCCGAGCTCCGGGCCGTCCAGCCCCGGGCCGTCGTCCTGCTGGGCGCGACCGCGGCGCAGGCGCTCCTCGGCAGCGACTTCCGGGTGACGCAGCGGCGCGGGGAGCTGCTCTCGACGGGATTCGCGCCCATCGTGGTCGCCACCGTGCACCCCTCGTCGATCCTGAGGGCCCCGGACGACGAAACGCGGCGGGAGGAGATGAGGCGGTTCGTCGAGGACCTGGCCCGGGTGGCGGAGGTGCTGCGCACCTCGCAGTCCTCACGGCCGACGGCGCCGTGAGAGGCATTCGGCGCTCCAGGCGCGCGCGGGCGTTGCGCGCCCGCGGCCGAGCGGCCGAAAGCAGCGCCGTGAGCCTGAGCTCCGGACCCGCCGGCCTCGGCGATGGAGCCGACAAAAGAAAAAGCCCGCCGGCGCGAATTGCGCCAGCGGGCCAAGAAAAAAATGCGGCAGCGACCTACTCTCCCACACCGCTTCCGGTGCAGTACCATCGGCTCTGGTGGGCTTAACTACCGTGTTCGGGATGGGAACGGGTGTGACCCCACCGAAATAGCCACCGCAAACC